>NZ_JAMYPA010000023.1:0-94890 GCF_040320105.1 Mesorhizobium sp. M0778
CCGGCAGGACAGAGGGGGGTGTGACGGATCGCAACCTTGGCAATTACCCGACAAACCCCACGCGCTTGTGGCTGCCATCGCAGAACGGCTTGTTGGCGGAGTGGCCGCAGCGGCAGAGGAAGGTGCGTTGCGTGCGGTCGACCGTGTGGCCGGTGCCGGTGACGATTTCGAGATTGCCTTCGAGCTTGAGCGGGCCGTTGGTGGTCGGCGTGACGGTGAGCGGGCCATCGCGCGCTTCCAATGCCGGCGTGTCTTTCAGCGCCGGCTCGCCGGTGGCGGTGAAGCCCGCCTTGGCGTGGCTGCCATCGCAGAACGGCTTGTTTTCCGAGGCGCCGCAGCGGCAGAGCGTGGCGCGGTAAAATGTTTCGCCGCCCAGCACGATCTCGGCATGCACGGCCAGCGGGCCGTTTTCCCTTATGCGCACAATGTTGACCACCGGCGGCTGTTCCTGCGGCCCGCCATCCTTGCGGACATAGGTGATGGCGCCGGACGGGCAGCCTTCGGCGAGCGCCACGATCTTCTCGACGCTGGCCGCCTCGGGGTGGATCCACTGGTCGGGCGCATTGGGCACGAAGACACGCGGATCGCCAAGCACGCAGTTGCGCGAATGGATGCAACGTTTTCCCGAAAAGCCGATCTCTATGTTTTCGCCTTCGACCACTGCCATGGGTGGGATCTCCTCTCGGACTACGCTATGGCGACGGCCAGGACGACGTCAAGGCAGCATTCTCCACCTCGTGAGGGCCGACCTCGGGCGCGGCGGGAAGGGAATTCGCATTTTTTGCTCGCAGCACTACATTTTGTTCTTGCTTTGTGCCGGCAGCTATGCTACTAATTTGACTGTGGTGCCAATTGGCTCCAACGACCCGCCCCACCGAGGCGGGTTTTTTGTTTCAGCTTTGAATTCCGGCGTTGCCGGCCGACGTTGGCGGGACAGCGCTCCGCTGCTATGGCCTCTGTACGACCACCTGGCCCACAAGGGTGAGGCAATCGCATACAGGAGTCCCCCTCATCCGGCCGCTTCGCGGCCACCTTCTCCCCGAGGGGAGAAGAGGCTGGCGCCAGTGCAGGCGACTCCTCTCCCCTCGGGGAGAGGTCGGATTGCCCCGAATTCCCTTCGCAATTCGGTTGGCAATCCGGGTGAGGGGGCGCTTGCCGGTGTGCAATAGCCCTCGAACAAAAGGGAGACAGTTCACGGAACCAGATCGATTTCCTCGGTCTCGCCGCCACTGCAGGTGTAGCAGCAATCGTCGCATTTTTCCGCGTTGGCCGGGCCGACACCCCAATAGGTATTCTCGTCACCATCGACCCAGGCGCCGTAGCAGATCGATTCGCCGTCATTGCAGGACAGCGGGATCGACTTGGTCTCGCCGTCGTTGAGATAATAATCCTGATTGTTGCCCGGCCAGACGTGGTCGCGGTCCTGGCTGTACAGTTCGACGCGCATGGCGTTGGGATGGCTGTTCTTGATCTCGAACGTGACATCGCCGGCATGCGCGACGGGCGCAAACAATCCGACGATGAACAGCGCAGCGGCAACGCGGCGCGCGAAAGCGTAAGACAACATGATGATTCCCCCCGGAATGAAACGGCCTGCTCGGCCGCGCGGGGGAACATGGCATGGCGGGTTGAAGGGTGGAAGAGGTGATTGCGGCATTTGCGTCGCAAGACGCGCGAGGCTGCCAAGGAAGACCCCTCTCCGGTTTGCTTCGCAAACCACCTCTCCCCACTTCGTGGGGCGAGGAAACCGCCAATCGCCGAAGCCTCACAAGACCTGGGTTCCTCGCCCCCACATGGTGGGGGAGAGGTGGCCGCGAAGCTGCCGGAGAGGGGCGGTCCGACGGGCTCAACGATCGGGCTTCAGCAGGGTCCATATCCAGCCGATGAATGTGAGCACCACGAAGGGATATCCGGCAGCGGGCAGCGGCGCCGAGGTCGGCAGCAAAGGCGCGCCCCAGAGGATCAGGCCCACTGAGACGACGAACAGCACAGCCGCCACGACAGCGGTGAGCCGCATCCACAGGGCGAAGGTTTTCGGCGCGCTGACCATGACCAGCGCCGCCGCCCAGAGCGAGATACCGCCGACATAGGAGGGCACGCTGGCCTCAAGCCCCGCCGCATTGCCGGCGAGCAGCAGGCTCTCGCCGGCGAGAAAGGTCAGAAATCCGGCCGCCACGCAGTCATTGCCCAGCCGCTGATATTTCATCGTCAGCAGCGCGGTTGCTACCACCAGTGCGACGCCGTCGATCGTCCAGAGTGTTTCGCGAAGGGACGCGCTCTCGACGAAGGTGCCGACGAGGCCCATCGCGCCGCCGATGGCAAGGCCGATCGCGGCGATCGTGTCAGAGATAGCAGGGCTGGCGGGACGCATCGGGACCTCCCTTCCAAGCTCAAGGATACTTCAAGACGGGACCTTCTCCAATGGCGGCCCGCTGCCTAAAGCGAAGGGCATTGGCCGGCGCATATTTAATCGCATCGGGAGGCGGTTCGGTCAGCTCGAAATTGGGAACAGCCCGGCCACGGGGGAAATGGGCGTAACCCCGTTCAATCGCCCATCTTCAGCGCCTGGATAAACGCCTCCTGCGGGATATCCACCTTGCCGAACTGGCGCATCCGCTTCTTGCCCTCTTTCTGCTTGTCGAGCAGCTTGCGCTTGCGCGAGACGTCGCCGCCGTAGCATTTGGCGGTGACGTCCTTGCGCAGCGCCGAGATCGTTTCGCGGGCGATGACCTTGCCGCCGATCGCCGCCTGGATCGGGATCTTGAACAGATGGTGCGGGATCAGCTCCTTCAGCTTCTCGCACATCTGGCGGCCGCGCTTTTCCGCCGCCGTGCGGTGGACCAGCATCGACAGCGCGTCGACCGGCTCCTCGTTGACCAGGATCGACATCTTGACCAAGTCGCCTTCCTTGTAGTCGGTCAGGTGATAGTCGAAGGAGGCGTAGCCCTTGGAGATCGACTTCAGCCGGTCGTAGAAGTCGAAGACCACCTCGTTGAGCGGCAAATCGTAGATCAGCATGGCGCGCTTGCCGACATAGGACAGGTCGGCCTGGATGCCGCGCCGGTCCTGGCAGAGCTTCAGGATGCCGCCGAGATAGTCGTCGGGGGTGAGGATGGTGGCGCGGATCCATGGCTCCTCGATGGCCGAAATCTTGACCACGTCGGGCATATCGGCCGGGTTGTGCAGTTCCTTGACCGTGCCGTCGTTCAGCAGCAGGCGGTAGACGACGCTCGGCGCGGTGGCGATGAGGTCGAGGTTGAACTCGCGCTCCAGCCGCTCCTGGATGATTTCGAGATGCAAAAGGCCGAGGAAGCCGCAGCGATAGCCGAAGCCGAGTGCCGCGCTGGTTTCCATTTCGAAGGAGAAGGACGCGTCGTTGAGGCGCAGCTTGCCGACCGCGGCGCGCAGATCCTCGAAATCGGCTGCGTCGACCGGGAACAGGCCGCAGAACACCACCGGCTGCGCCGGCTTGAAGCCGGGCAGGGCTTGTGCCGTCGGGCGCTTGTCCTCGGTGATGGTGTCGCCGACGCGGGTGTCGGCGACTTCCTTGATCGAGCCGGTGAAGAAACCGAACTCGCCGGGGCCGAGCTCGTCGACATTGATGCGGGCGGGCGTGAAGACGCCGGTGCGCTCGACCAGGTATCTGGCGCCGGTGCCCATCATGCGGATGGTCTGGCCCTTCTTCAGTACGCCGTCGATGATGCGGACCAGCACGATGACGCCGAGATAGGCGTCGTACCAGCTATCGACCAGCATCGCCTTCAATGGAGCCGCGATGTCGCCCTCGCGCGGCGGCGGCAGATCGTTGACGATGGCTTCGAGCACGTCGGGAATGCCGAGCCCGGTCTTGGCCGAGATCAGCACGGCGTTGGAGGCGTCGATGCCGATCACCTCCTCGACCTGCTCGCGGATGCGCTCGGGCTCGGCGGCGGGCAGGTCGACCTTGTTCAGCACCACGACAATCTCGTGGTTGTTGTCGATCGCCTGGTAGACATTGGCCAGCGTCTGCGCTTCGACGCCTTGCGAGGCGTCGACGACCAGCAGCGAGCCCTCGCAGGCGGCCAGCGAGCGCGACACTTCATAGGCGAAGTCGACATGGCCGGGCGTGTCGATCAGGTTGAGGATATAGTCCTGCCCATTGTTGGCGCGGTACTTCAGCCGCACCGTCTGCGCCTTGATGGTGATGCCGCGCTCGCGCTCGATGTCCATCGAGTCCAGCACCTGCTCCTTCATGTCGCGCAGCTCCAGCCCGCCGGTCGACTGGATCAGCCGGTCGGCAAGCGTGGATTTGCCATGGTCGATATGGGCAACGATGGAGAAGTTGCGGATGTTTTTGATCGGCGTGGTCATGCGGCGCGCTTTAGCAGGGGCACGGTGCATCGGCAAGCGGCGGGGCGCGGACGGGGCGGCGGGACGGCAAAGTCGTTAAACTTTGATCCATGAGATTAGAGCATAGTTTGCGCCCGGCGTGATAGCCCCACTGGCCTATCGCCGTTTGGGGGGTCGGAATGCCGCTGTCAGCACGCAAATTTCTCAAATCGGTGAGCGGCTCGTTCGCGCCAATGCTCGCCATCTTGCTGATGCCGATGGTTGCCGCATTGGGTTTTTCCATCGACTATACCTCGGCGGTTTCAACCAGGGCCTCGATGCAGAACGCGCTCGATGCCGCGTCGCTGTCGATCACGACGCTGGAGACGACCACGACGTTGGCGGACCGCCAGGTGAAGCTGCAGGAGGCATACCTGGCCAATGGCGGGCAAGGCACGGCCAAGCTCGACAGCTTCGTCGTCGCTACCGACGGCGCTGCCAGCATCAAGGCTTCGGCTGGCTTCGCCATGCCGACGAGTTTCATGCAGATCGTCAAGATCAACACGGTGCAGGTCGGCGTCGCGTCCGCGGTGACAAAGCGGCCGGCATTGGTGGAGGCCACGTTCAAAGTCGATAAGATCTCGGGCTATTGGAACAAAACGATGACGCTCTATGGCACCAAGTTTGGTGACACGCTGGCTAACAAGCTGATGAAGATCGACTACACATACAACGGTTATGGCGACCCTAAGGGCTACGGCACAGCCAGCGTGTATACGATCAACGGAACGACGACCACGCTGGTCCAGCAGCAAGTATGCACGACCGCCACGGTGCTCAGCTTCTACGGCTTGCCCAGCACCACGATCACCCAGACCGACTCATACGGCAGGAAATACGCAACCACCTGCGTCAGCACGATGTATCCCGCGACGAGTGCTGGTGCGGTGATCGACGTCAGCCAGATGGACCAGCTGTACCTGCGGATGGATGTGCCGTCCGGCAATCCATCCGTGCTCAAATCGAACGATCCGGCGACATCGAACCGGCTTTACGCCGACGGCGTCGAAATTGCGAACGGAGAAACCGTCGATATCTTCACGCTCGTGCCATGCGGCCAGAGCAGCAAACAGGCTTGGGAAGATGGCGGCAATCCCGTACCGGCAGCCATTTCGAATGCCGACTTCTTCTACACGGTGACCGGCAAGTGCGCCTTCAACAAGCGGCCTTCGGAGACCGTGCTTACACAATAGCCGGGCCAAGTGCCGATCTCCCCCCGTGTGGGGGAGATGGCCGGCAGGCCAGAGGGGGCGCTGTCCCGCGGCTCTCGTAATTTGCAAATCTGGCAACCTCCAATCCGCTTGGCCCATCCTAGCATCGAGTTGGCGTTACTCGGCGTCCACGTAGGATGACGCTCGGTGGCGCCCCCCTCTGTCCTGCCGGACATCTCCCCCACAAGGGGGGAGATCGGATGTCGCCTCGGCTCTCGCCAATCCCTAAGACGAAAAAACTTGGACTTCTCCTCAATCACGAAGCGGTGATGCTGTAACGAACCGTGCGTCGGCGGCGAAGTTTGGACATGGAACCGCACATGAGGACAGCGATGACCGGATCGAAACGCAGCACGGCCCTTGTCGGGCTTTCCCTGGCACTGTTTTCGGCAATCGGGTTTTCGGCAACCAGCGCGGCTGCCGGCCAGACGCTGACCGTCGTCGAGCTGTTCACCAGCCAGGGCTGCTCGTCCTGCCCGCCGGCCAACGCCAATCTGATCAAGGTCAAGGACCGGCCCGGCGTGCTGGCGCTGTCCTTCAACGTCACCTACTGGGATTATCTCGGTTGGAAGGACACATTCGGCAAAGAAGAATTCACGCAGCGCCAGGTCCGCTATGAACCGTCGCTCGGCCGTTCCGGCCCGTTCACGCCGCAAGTGGTGGTCAACGGCAAGGCCGATGCGGTCGGCGCCAGGCCGGGCGAGATCGAGCAGCTGATTTCGAGCGGCGGCCACGCCGATGGACCTTCGCTGTCGCTCGCCGGTGGAAAGGTCAGCATCGGCGCCGGTCCGGTGCCCGGCGGCAAGGCCGATGTCTGGCTGGTGCGTTACGGCAAGGGCGTCATCGAGGTGCCGGTGGCGCGCGGCGAAAACACCGGCCGCACGCTGCCGCACGCCAATGTCGTGCATTCGCTGACCAGGCTGGGCAGTTGGACCGGCGACGCCACCGCGCTGCCGCTGCCGGCGACGACGGGCGGCCTCAGCACCGCGGTGCTGGTCCAGGTGCCGGGCGGCGGGCCGATCCTCGGTGCCGCTGCGAATTAGAACCCGTTCCGAAATTTGCGCAATGCCGCAGCGGCGCCGCCGCATGCGATCAACCCTGCCATAACCCAAGGAGACCACCATGACCAATCACCTGACCCTGGCGGCACTCGCCCTCGCACTTTGCTCGACGGCGCTGTTCGCCGGAGGCGCGGCGCGGGCCGAAGATGCGATGAAGCCGGCGAACGCCATGGCGACAAACGCCATGAAGCCGGCAACCGATGCCATGAAGCCGGCCGGCGCCATGGCGCCTGATGCAATGGCCACAACTGCGATGAAGGCGGGCGATCCGATGAGGGCCGACTGCATGGACAAGGCCGCCGCCGAGACGGACGCCATGAAGAAGGCAGAGGCGACCAAGGCCTGCGATGCCATGGCTCCGGCCAAATAGGCGATGCGCACAGCAATGTGAGAGCCCGGCGGATCTATCCGTCGTATAATCCACACCAGCATCATGGGAGATCAGACATGACCGGAGCCCTGAAACGATCGTCGATTTTCGCAAAAACAGCACTTGCCGCGCTCATTCTCACGGCCGCCGCTGCCGTGTTCTGGCAGACGCCGGCAGTCTCGGCCGAAGACGCGGTGGTGATCCCGCCGCCGGCAATGGACGAGAAGGCCACCGCCGGGACCGAAAAGGCGGTCTTCGCCGGCGGCTGCTTCTGGGGCGTCCAAGGCGTGTTCCAGCACGTCAACGGCGTAACCAGCGCGGTCTCCGGCTATGCCGGCGGCGACAAGGACACGGCCGTCTATGAAATGGTCGGTACCAGCCGGACGGGCCACGCCGAATCCGTCGAGATCACCTATCAGCCGTCCAAAGTCACCTATGGCCAGCTGCTGCAAGTGTATTTCTCGGTCGCGCACAATCCGACGCAACTGAACTACCAGGGGCCGGACAGCGGCACCCAGTACCGCTCGACGATTTTTGCCGAAAACGACACGCAGAAAAAGATCGCCGAAAGCTACATCGCCCAGCTCGACAGGGCCAAGGTGTTTGCAAAGCCGATCGTGACGACGCTGGAGACCGCCAAGACCTTCTATCCGGCCGAGGACTATCACCAGGACTTCCTGACGCTCAACCCGACCTATCCCTATATCGTCTACAATGATCTGCCCAAGGTCGAGAATCTGGAGCGGCTGTTCCCCAATCTCTACAGCGAAAAGCCGGTGCTGGTGCTGGCCGCCAACAAGAGCTGATTTTTTGCGCCGGCG
This sequence comes from Mesorhizobium sp. M0778, assembly GCF_040320105.1. Lineage (NCBI taxonomy): Bacteria > Pseudomonadati > Pseudomonadota > Alphaproteobacteria > Hyphomicrobiales > Phyllobacteriaceae > Mesorhizobium > Mesorhizobium sp. M0778. The sequence continues at coordinate 7,832 of NZ_JAMYPA010000023.1, forward strand.
GGCGCGACGGAGAATAAGCGTCGGCGATCCTTCGCACCCCCCTCTGTCCTGCCGGACATCTCCCCCGCAAGGGGGAGATCGGCTATCACCTCGACCTTCGCCAAATCTCCAACGTTCAGGACGAGCGGAGCGCTGAAACTGCTAATCTCCCCCCTTGCGGGGGAGATGGCCGGCAGGCCAGAGGGGGGTGCTGTCCCGCCAACGTCTCGAAACTACCTCCCCTTTTTCCAGGGCAGGCTCCAACGCACTTTCTCCAGTGTCGCCTTTGCCTCGGCCGAGTCCGGGTCGGGCTCTGTCTCACGATAATGCGCCGAGCCCCGAGGCGGGTAGGCAAGCGTGTTGTTGAGGGCAAATTTGTCGATCTGGCTGAACTCGGGGAAAGGCAGGTTTTCCGCCTCGCGCCAATCGCTGACCCTTTTCTCCGCGGCGATGCGTTTTTCGTCGTCGACCGCAAGATCGGTGGCTCTGTATTCCAGTGACGAAGGGAAGGCGAACTGCGCGCCGGCATCATCCATGATGTTGATCATGGACAACAGGATGTCCTCGCGGATGGCTTGGAATTCGGCCACGTCGGCGGTTTTGACGTAGGTGAACACGTCGATGTCGAGCGAATAGGCGCCGAAGCCGGCAAAGCGCACGCGGCATGGCTCGTCGATGACGCGCGGATGGGCGATCAGCAGCTTGCGCAACTCGGCCAGGACGTAACGCAGCTGATCGGGCGTCGTCTCGTAGCGCAGCTGCAGCGTCGTCGCGAACCGGGTGCGGTCGCGATGCGCGTAGTTCTCGATCTGCATGCCGGCGAAATCCGAATTCGGCACCGAGATTATCGTGCGGTCGAGCGACCGGATGCGTGTCGAGCGCATGCCGATATGCTCGATCGTGCCGGACTGGTCGCCGAACTTGCAGAAGTCGCCGACGCTGACCGGCCGATCGGCATAGAGCGTCAGGCCGGAGAGGAAGTTCTGCAGCGTCGGCTGCGCCGCCAGCGCCACCGCCAGACCGCCGATGCCGAGACCAGCAATGACGCCTTCGTAGGGAATGGCGAGCACTTCGGCCAACAGCAGGAAGGCGACGACCAGCACGGCGACGCGCGCGACGCCGGTGGACAGCGAAATCAGCGTGTCGTGGTAGCCGGGCACTTGCCACAGTCCACGATAGTGTTCGGCGACCTTGCCGATCAGGTGCCAGACCACCGGCACGGCACCGATCACGATCAGGCTCCAGGCGATTGCCTTGACCGGGGCGGCGACCACTTGCGGCAGACCGAGCGGGCGCAGCGTCAACAGCAGGAAGAACCCAAGCACGATCGAACGCACCGCCCATTCGACGATGCGGAAGAAGGCCGAGCTGTCCGTCCTTCGCACAATCAAGGAAATCAGCGCATTGGCGATGAAGCCGAAAACGATGCCGGCCACTGCGGCAAGGCCGAGCATCCACCACTGCCAGTGCTCCATCGGTCCGGCGCGGGTGAGCAGGCCGGGGCTGATCTCGCGGGCGAGGCCACGGGCGATGAAGAACGGGTCGGTGCTGGCGAAGGCAGCGAACTCCGGCGCCACCGGCACGTCTTCCACGTCGGCGTAGAGCGCGCGGATGTGGGCGAGCGTCTCGGGCGTGAACTGCCAGATCTTGCCCTTCTCGGTCTCGACCGGGCCGATGACGATGTTGCCGGCGGGATGCTCGAAATAGATGAAGGGGGTGTTGCTCTTCGGGTCGTCGGGGATCTCCTGCCAGTAGACATAGCCGATGCGGTCGATGACCTTTTTGAGATAGCGCTCGAGCAGGAACGCCTCGTCGCCGCGCACCGCCTGACTGTAGTTGCGCAGGTCGAGCGCCGCCTGTGCCGGATCGCCGGCCTCGGTGAGGCCGCTCAACAGTACCTTGAACGTATCGCGTGGCGAGGCGAGCCTGCTCGGATCGTCGACCATGTCGACGGCTTCGCCACGCGCTTCCTGGAATTCGGCGAGCTTGGCCTGAAGCTGGCCAAGTGGCGGCCCGACGATAGACCACTCGCCATTCTTGCGGCGAAAGGTGAGATCGAAGGAAACCCTGGTGCCGTATTGCGGGAGCGTCGCCGTCACCTCGTCGCCGGCAATCGTATCATGCGGCAGGCTCCACAGGCGGAACGTCGCGTTGTCGATGACGGTGAACAGGAGCTTGGTGTAATCGGGCATGTTGAGGCCGCCGCGGTCGGCCTCGGTGACGTCGACGAGGCCCGCTGCCAGACCGGCAAGACCCATGCCGCCGCCGGTCGCGCGCGGCACGTTGTCGGCGCCGCTCTCGTTCATCGTCTGCAGGAACGAGCGCATGGTGCTCATCGGGCTCGACTGGTCGACACGGACGTCCTCGACGGCGCTGACGCGCACGCCTGTCCACCATTCGGCGGTGGCGACATCGAAACGGCCCATGAAGCTTTCGCCGTCAGGCGACTGGACGAAGGTGAAGGCGCCCTGGCGGTCGCCTTCGAACCAGTGGCCGACAAGCTTGTCGCCTTCGGCCTTCGCCTCGATACGGCCGCTGTAAAGCGGGTAGACGCCCTTTACGTCGGCGCCGGTCTGCTCGAACTTGATCTGGGCGCCGCCGCCGCGCCATTTCGTGTCCCACACGCCGGTCCAGCTGGCCGCGTCCTGCGCATGCGCCTGCGGCATGGCCGGCAGCAGGCCTGCAAGCGCGAGTGCGCCGACCAGCGCGACCGTCCGGATCAGCATCAGCAACAGCCGATCCTGTCTCGCCGCAAAAAAGGGGGTCATTCTGTTGCCCTTCTTCTGCCGGCGATTCTGCTGGGCCGGCCAGAGAAGGTTATTCCGCTTGAAGATGAATATTCTGTTTCGGCCGGCGCCGGCGAAGCCGGTCAGTCATAGGTCAGATCCGTCGCCTTGCCGCCGAACACGCGGTAGGCAAAGAACGAATAGAAGATGATGATCGGCAGCACGACGACTGTCCCGACCAGGATGACGGCCAGGCTTTCGGGTGCCGAAGCAGCCTGCCAGATGGTCAGCCGGTCGGGCACGACGAAGGGGTAGAACGACCAGGCGAGCCCGGCAAAGCCAAGCGTGAAGATCGCGGCCAATGTCAGGAACGGGAGCAGCGCGTGGCGATCGTCGGGCTTCGGCAGATGAAAGGTCTGGCGCCACAGCCACAGGAACAGCACTGCCGACAGGATCGGCAACGGCGACAAATAGAGCATGGCCGGCCAGACGAACCATTTGTCGAAGATGCGCGCGCTGGCAAAGGGCGTGGCCAGTGATACTGCAACCATGCCGAGCGCGGTCAGCACCAGTGCCGTGCGCAGCCACAGCACCGCTTTCTTCTGCAAGTCGCCTTCCGTCTTGTAGATGACCCAGGCCGCGCCCATCGCCGCGTAGGCGGCGGCAAGGCAGAGCGCCACCAGCGCCCCGAAAGCCATGCCGCCAGGGCCGACGTCGAGGCCGAGCACATAGACGCCGAGCATATAGCCCTGCGCCAGCGACGCGATGACCGAACCGAGGAAGAAGATGCGGTTCCAGCGGTGCTTCCTGCCGGCCGGCACTTTGGCGCGGAAATCGAAGGCGACGCCGCGCAGGATCAAGCCGACCAGCAGCACGAAAACCGGAATGTAGAGCGCGGTCAGGATGGTGCCGTGCGCCAATGGGAAGGCGACCAGCAGCAGGCCGACCGCCAGCACCAGCCAGGTCTCGTTGGCGTCCCAGAACGGGCCGATGGCGGCGATCATCGTATCCTGTTCGGTGTCTTCGGCTGCGGCGAACAGGATGCCGATGCCGAGATCGAAGCCGTCGAGGATGACGTAGATCAGGATGGCTAGGCCCATCAGGCCGGCGAAGATCAGAGGCAACAGGGTCGGCCAGTCGAAGCTCATGATGTTTCTCCCGGTTGCGCAACCGGCTGCGACAGCGGCCTGTTCATGACGCCCGGCAGCGGCGAGGTGTCACCATCCTTCGCCGCCTTCAATGCCAGATGCACCAACACGCCGAGATAGGCGATCAGCAGCAGCACGTAGAGGATGAGATAGACCGCGAGCGACAGCGCGACATGGCTGCCGGCGACCGGGCCGACAGCATCGGCGGTACGCAGCACGCCGGTGACCAGCCAGGGCTGGCGGCCGATCTCGGTGGTGTACCAGCCGGCCAGCGTCGCCAGCCAGCCGGACAGTGCCATCGGCACCATGACCAGCGCCAGCGGCTTAGGCAGGCTGTGGCGACGCTTGAGGAAGAAGGCCGCCGACCAGGAGACGACGAGCATCAACAGGCCGGTGCCGACCATGATGCGAAAGCCCCAGAACACCGGAAACACCGGAGGATGGTTGCCGGCATAATCGTTCAGCCCCGGTACGATGCCGCCGGCGCTGTGCCTGAGGATGAGGCTGGCGCCGTCGGGAATGGTGAGCTCGAACCTGTTCTCCTTGGCCGCTTCGTCGGGAAGCGCAAACAGCACCAGCGGCACGTTGGGACCGGTGTTCCAGTTGGCCTCCATGGCGGCGATCTTCTGCGGCTGATGTTCAAGCGTGTTGAGGCCGTGCTGGTCGCCGGCAAAGATCTGGATCGGGATCAGGATCGCGGCGGCGAAGACACCGGTGCGCAGCGCCTTCCACATCGATTCCGAGCGATCGCCGTAGAGATAGCGCAGCGCCGACAGGCCAGCGATCAGGAACGAGACGGTCAGCCCCGAAGCAAGCAGCATATGAACGAGCCGGTAGGGCATGGACGGATTGAAGACAACGGCCCACCAGTCGGTGGCGTGCGCAACACCATCGCGAATTTCGAAGCCGGCCGGCGTCTGCATCCACGAATTGAGGGCGATGATCCAGAAGGCGGACAGAGTGGTGCCGCCGGCTACCAGCACCGTCGCCAGCGTGTGGACGCGGTTTGAGACGCGGCGGAAGCCGAACAGCATGATGCCGAGGAACGCCGCCTCGAGGAAAAAGGCCGTCAGGATCTCGTAAGCCAGCAGCGGGCCGGCGATGTTGCCGACCGTCTCCATATAGCCCGGCCAGTTGGTGCCGAACTGAAAACTCATGGTGACGCCGGAAACCACGCCCATGGCGAAGGACAGCGCGAATACCTTAACCCAGGTGAAATAAGCGCGCATCCAGGCGGAGTCGCCTGTCGCGTTGTAGCGGAGCTTGAAGAACAGCAGCACCCAGCCGAGCGCGATGGTGATCGCCGGGAACAGGATGTGGAACGAGATGTTCGCGCCGAACTGTATGCGCGACAGGATGAGCGGGTCCATGGCGGCTCCAGCTGCTGCTTGTTTGTACAAGGATAGGCTTCATGCGCCGGGCGGTCAAAGCGGCGTCCCGCCGCGAGGCGGAACGCCGCAGTGCCGGTTAATCTGCTTTTGCGTGGAATTTTGCTGGACGACCAGGCGGGTGTTGCCTATTCCGGCGAACCTCGATGTCCAGAACTGTCAGGAGCGCCATTGACATCCGGATTTGCGCACCGACATTCAGCGGATTAAATCAACAACTCTGTTTCAAGCAGCCGTTTTCAGCCATGCAGCCGATCATCTCGATTTCCGGGGTCACGAAGACCTACGCCACCGGCTTCAAGGCGTTGAAGGAGATCAATCTCGATATCGTGCGCGGCGAGATATTTGCGCTGCTGGGGCCGAACGGCGCCGGCAAGACGACGCTGATCTCGATCGTCTGCGGCATCGTCAACCGCTCGTCGGGCACCGTCACGGTCGACGGCCATGACATCAACCGCGACTACCGCGCTGCGCGCGGCCTGATCGGGCTGGTGCCGCAGGAACTGACCATCGATGCCTTCGAGAGCGTGTGGGCGACGGTCAATTACAGCCGCGGCCTGTTCGGCAAGCCGGCGGACAAGGCGTTCGTCGAAAAAGTGCTGCGCGACCTGTCGCTCTGGGACAAGAAGGACGCCAAGGCGATCACGCTGTCCGGCGGCATGAAACGCCGGCTGATGATCGCCAAGGCGTTGTCGCACGAGCCGCGAATCCTGTTCCTCGACGAACCGACCGCCGGCGTCGATGTCGAGCTGCGCCAGGACATGTGGGCGATGGTGCGCCGGCTGCGCGAAGACGGCGTCACCATCATCCTGACCACGCACTACATCGAAGAAGCCGAGGCGATGGCCGATCGCGTCGGCGTCATCAACCGCGGCGAGATCGTGCTGGTCGAGGACAAGGCCGAGCTGATGCGCAAGCTTGGCCGCAAACGGCTTGTGCTGGAACTGCGCAGCCCGTTGGCCACCGTTCCCGATGTTTTTTCGCACTACGCGCTGGAGCTTTCGCCCGATGGCGGGCAGCTGACCTATACCTATGACAACCAGAGCGAACGGCCGGGCGTCGCCTCGCTGATCCGCGAGCTCGAGGCGGCCGGCATCCAGTTCCGCGACATCGATACGGAAAACAGCTCGCTCGAGGAGATCTTCGTCAATCTGGTGAGGAAACAGGCATGAACCCGCGCGCGGCCATGAACCTTCATGCGGTATGGGCGATTTATCGGGTGGAGATGGCGCGCGCCCTTCGCACTGTGCTGCAGAGCATCGTTTCGCCGGTCATTTCGACGTCGCTCTATTTCGTCGTCTTCGGCTCGGCCATCGGCTCGCGCATCACCGAGATCGACGGCATCAGCTACGGCGCCTTCATCGTGCCGGGGCTGATCATGCTGTCGCTGCTGACGCAGTCGATCTCCAACGCCTCCTTCGCCATCTACTTTCCGAAATTCGTCGGCTCGATCTACGAATTGCTGTCGGCGCCGGTGTCCTATCTGGAGATCGTCATCGCCTATGTCGGAGGTGCGGCGACAAAGTCGATCGTGCTTGGCCTGATCATTTTGGCGACGGCCTCGCTGTTCGTGCCGCTGACGATCGAGCATCCGTTCTGGATGCTCGCTTTCCTGGTGCTGACGGCCGTGACCTTCAGCCTGTTCGGCTTCATCATCGGCATCTGGGCAAGAAGCTTCGAGCAACTGCAGCTGGTGCCGCTGCTGATCATCACACCGCTGACCTTCCTCGGCGGCAGCTTCTATTCGATCAACATGCTGCCCGGCATCTGGCGCACGGTGACGCTGTTCAACCCGGTGGTCTACCTGGTTAGCGGCTTCCGCTGGAGCTTCTACGGCAAATCCGACGTTTCGGTCGGCGTCAGCCTCGGCATGACGGTGGTTCTTCCTGCTTGTCTGCATAGCGATCGTCGCCTGGATCTTCAGAACCGGCTACCGGCTGCGCAACTGATCGATTGGCCTTGCCAAGCAAAGCAGCCTTATCGATCAACGGAAACAGCACTGAGTGCAGCCCCTGCAACGATAGCCCCTTGACCTTCATGTTTTGTTATATATCATGTTATGATTTATCGCGAGGCGGATTGGCCTATGGAAGACGTCATACGATCGCTTGGCTTCCTGTGCCTGGGCAGCAGGATGAAGCGTATAGGCGAGCAACTGCAAGCGGAGGCGCAGCGCCTTCTCGACCGGCTGGATGTTCCGGTTCAGGCGAGCCAGTACCCACTGCTGGCCGCGCTCGACAGGCTAGGCCCCCTGCCTGTCGGGGAACTGGCGCAATCCCTTGGCATCGCGCAGCCAGGCGTAACGCGAAGCGTCTCGCTTCTCGCCGAGTTGGGATTGCTCGAGGTCAGTCCGTCGATCGATGACCAGCGGCGCAGGATCGTCTCCCTCACCAGGGACGGCCGGCGGCTGGTCGATGTCGCAAAGCGCGAGGTCTGGCCGCGCATCGAGAACGCCGTCGCGGATCTGTGCGCGGATCTTTCGGGGCCGCTTCTCGATCAGTTGGCCGCCATCGAGGACGGCCTCGCCGCGGCTCCTCTCGACCGTCGTGCACCAAAACCGAGAGATGCCGTGCAATGAAACACCTGCTTGACCGCCCGATCTGGAGCGCGCTTCAGACGCGACATCAGGCCTTCGCGCAAGGTGGCAACCTCGCCAGGCGACATCGGCCGTCGATTGTTCCTTTCGCCGCCACTGGCGCGGACGACGCGGAAAGCCTGCGGGCGCTCGAAAAGCTTGTCTCCCCGGGCGAGAGTGTGATCCTGCTTCAAGCGGACGCCATTGCTCTGCCCACGGGGCTTTCCGCGACTTCGACCGCGGCCGGGGTTCAGATGATTGCCGAGCAGCCATTGCAGATCGTGTCCGACGGGCGCGTGCAACGTCTGACGCGAGACGACGCCGCTGAGATGCTGGCTCTGGCGTTGGTCACCAAGCCTGGCCCATTCACGCTCGAAGCCTTGAGCCTGGGCGATTTTTGGGGTGTGAAAATCGAGGGCAGACTTGCAGCAATGGCCGGCGAGCGCATGAAGCAACCTGGCTATACCGAACTCAGCGGAGTGTGCTCACATCCGAAATTTCGCGGCGGTGGCCTGGGCAAGCTGTTGTCCATATTCGTGGCAAACCGGATAGTGGCGCGCGACGAAATTCCCTATCTCCACGCTTATGCCAGCAACGCCACGGCCATTAGACTTTACGAGTCCATTGGCTTCAGGTTGCGAAGCACAATGAATGTGGCCGTGGTTCAGCGCACCGAATGATTCGTCGGCGCATAATGCGTAGCATGGATGCATCCCGCATCGGGAAAGGAAGGATTTCGTATCGCCGAAATCCTTCCTTGAGACTGCAAGACCTTGCTGCGTGTCAGACCGCGATCTTGCCACCACCTTGCCTGGTGATGGCAACGACCGCCGGCCGCACCGGCATGTCCGGCTTGAAGTCGGGCCAGCGGGTCGACAAATCCTCATAGTAGGACGGACGGCCGAAAGCCTCCCAGTCCTCGCCACCGTCGCCTGGATGCTGGACGGCAACGAAAGCGGTCTGGTCGTCCGGCGCAAACAGGGGACCACACATTTCGGCGCCGATCGGCACGCGGAAGAACAGTTTTGAGGTCGCCCGCGCCGGCCCTTCCGTATCGACCGCCCACAGACCGTCGGTGCGGCCAGTGGCCTTCGGACCCTGACCGTCGGTGGCGACCCAGAGGCGGCCGGTCGAATCAACCGCGCAATTGTCCGGCATGCCGAACCAGCCATTGGCCGTGGTTGCGGTCGAGAAGGTGGCGCCGACTGCCGCAACCGAGGGATCACCGCATTTCAAGAGCACCTCCCACTTGCCCTTGGTGGCGGCAAAATCGCCGCCGTCCTCGACGATCTCGATGATGTGGCCAAAGGCATTTTCGGCACGCGGGTTGGCGGCGTCGACCTGATCGGCCTTGCGCTTCGAATTGTTGGTCAGCATGACATAGACCTTGCCGTTGGCGGCATTGGGCTGGATGTCTTCAGGGCGGTCCATCTTGGTGGCGCCGAGCAGGTCGGCGGCGCGGCGCGTCTCGATCAGCACGTCGGCCTGGCTGGCAAAGCCGTTCTCCGCCGTCAGCGGCCCTTGGCCGAAGACGATCGGCAGCCATTCGACCGAACCGTCGTCGGCAAACTTGGCGACATGCAAGGTGCCGTCGTCGAGCAAATCCATATTGGCGGCGCGGTCGTCCGGATTGAACTTGCCTGTGGTGACGAACTTATAGACATAGTCGAAGCGCTCGTCGTCGCCGAGGTAGAAGACGACACGGCCATCCTTGGCGACGATCGATTCGGCGCCCTCATGCTTGAAGCGGCCCATTGCGGTGCGCTTCTTCGGCACCGAAGTCGGATCCTGGACGTCGACCTCGACGATCCAGCCAAAGCGGTTCGGCTCGTTCGGCTCCTTGCCGATGTCGAAACGGTCGTAATGCGCTGCCCATTCATAAGCACCTTCGGGAATGCCGAGGCGCTTGTAATTGGCGGCTTCCTTGTGGCCTTGCGGCAGCTCGCCCGAGAAATAGCCGTGGATGTTCTCCTCGGCCATGACATAGGTGCCCCACGGCGTGACGCCGCCGGCGCAGTTGTTGACGGTGCCGACAACTTTCGTGCCGCTCGGGTCGGCGCTGGTCTTGACTCGGTCATGGCCGGCGACGGGGCCGGACAGCGCGATCTCGGTGTTGGAGGTGATGCGGCGGTTGAGCTTGCCGTCGCGAACGACCTGCCATTTGCCGGCTTCCTTGCGGATCTCGACAATGGTGCCGCCATGCGCGGCCATCTCGACGTCGACTTGTTCCTTGCTGAGAGGCGCCTGCTTGGCTTTGCCATCGACGATGGTGACGAGGCCCGGAAACATCAGGTGCGGATTGGTGTATTCGTGGTTGACGACCAGCAGGCCGTGCTCGGCCGAGCCGTCGATCGGGATATAACCGACATAGTCATTGTTGTAGCCGAATTGTCTGGCCTGGGCTTCCGCCGACTGTTTTGTCGGATCGAATTCCGGCGAATCGGCGAACAGCGGATCGCCCCAGCGCAGCAGCACGTCGGCGTCATAGCCGGGTGCGACGTGATGCTTGTCGTCGATGCCGGCCTCGATCTCGTCGAAAGCGAAGGCGGAGCCTTCGGCGGCGCGGGCGTTGTCGGCGGTGATCAGCGCCAGCGGGCTGACGGTAGCGGCTATGGCCGAGACGGCAAGCGAGCCCTTGAGGAAGCCGCGGCGCGAGAACCGCGCGGCGATGATCTCACCCATGGTGCGGTTGTCGCTGGGATTGGCTCCTGGCCCATCGTTTTCCTCGAGCAGGCTGGTGCGGAAATGAGCGTCAGGGGTGCGATGTTCGGTCATAGGGCCTGCCTCTGGCTGGATGGATTGCTGGAGCGTTTTGCCTGGCCAATCCGGTATCGCCGGCAGGTCACAGTTTGATGACATGCCGGCTAATTGCCACCTGCGATTTCGTGCCCAACATCAGCCCCGCTTGACCGCGACCGGCGCTTCGGAAACAAGAGCTGCGGCAGCCGCGCAAGGATCGCATCGGGAGGAGCAAAAAGTGAGTTTCTGGGGACTTGGGCAGCTCTGCATTTCGACAGTGATCTTCCTGCTTGCGGCGACGGCGGCGAAGCAATGGGGACTGGCGCCGAGCTTTGGCAAGATCGTGCTGACGTTGGCGCTCTATTCGCTCGGCAATCTGATCATGCTGAGGCTGATCCGTGAATTCGGCATGTCGGTGTCGTTCAGCCTGTCAGCGGTGATCCAGCTGGTGTCGGTGAATGTGGTGGCGCTGGTCTTCTTCGGCGAGCGCGTCAATGCCTTGCAGGCGACCGGCATCGTGCTTGCCATCGCAGCTGTGGCGCTGATCACGCTCGGACCCTATCTGCAAAGGCTGTAACTGCGATCGGGCCGATGAAGAAGACCGCAAGCAGACTGCGCAACTGGCTGGAGTTCCCGGTTCTGCTGGCCGGGCTGATCATTGCCGGCGGGCTGTGGGGGTTCGAGGAGCTAATGGAGATGGCGCGGGCCACTACGCCGCATGCCTTCGATACCGAAATCCTGCTTGCCTTCCGCAAGGCCGGCCAACCCGACAATCCGATCGGACCGGCGTGGCTGGAAGGAGCGATGCGCGACATCACCAGCCTCGGCAGCGCCAGCGTGTTGGTGCTGATCACGGCAGCAATGATCGTCTATCTGCTCCTCATCCGCAGGCCAGGCGCGGCGCTTCTCATGTTCATCGCGGTAGCGGGCGGCCAGGTCCTGTCAAGCGTGCTCAAGTTCGATATAGATCGGCCGCGCCCCGATCTGGTCTCGCATCTCGCCGATGTGGCATCACTTTCGTTTCCGAGCGGCCACGCCATGCTGTCGGCGGTGACATATTTGACGCTGGGCAGCATGGCGGCGCGGTTTTTGCCCGGGCGGACAACGAAGATCTATGTGCTCGGTCTGGCGGTGCTGACGACGGTGGTGGTCGGCATCAGCCGCATCTATCTCGGCGTCCACTGGCCCTCCGACGTATTGGCCGGCTGGTGCGCCGGCTTTGCCTGGGCGATGCTGTGCTGGCTTGCGGCCCGGTTCCTGCAGCGATGGCTCGGGCGGGCCGGCGGCACCTGACTCATGTCAGTCGATTTGCGGTCAAATCAGCCTGTTGATCAGGCCATGACCGCAGCCTGCCAGCAGGAAAACCATCGACAGCAAGGCTGTCGAGGTCGCCAACGCATTGAATATCTTCACCTGCTCATCCTTTTTGAGTCGTTGTCTGTGAAATCGGGATCGCAATGGATGTCCCGCCAAACGATGCCGAATTGTAGCATGCTAGCGCATCGGCTGGCAAAGAGTGCTGCATGTTTCACATATGCAAGATGATGCTTGAACCATCATAATGAAGGTATTACACGTGATATCGCAGACTCAGACGGGGGTTATGGCCGATGATCACTGCCGCGCAGATGCGTGCCGCGAGGGCGCTGGCCGGCATCGATCAGAAGACGCTCGCCGAGCGCGCCGGGGTTTCGCTTCCAACCATTCAGCGCATGGAAGCGAGCGACGGCGTGGTCCGGGGCGTGGTCGATACGCTGATGAAGGTCATCCAGGCCCTTGAAGAGGCCGGGGTCGAGCTGATCGGCGACAACCAGGCGAGCGAGCGTGGCGGCAGGGGCGTTCGCCTCAAGCCTGTCACGCCGCAGAACCCGCAAGGCTGACGGTACTGCCGCATCGCCGAAAATCGAAATCGATTTTCGGATAGTCCAATGCGCGGTTCAAAAGTGTTGGAGCGTACCTGTGCGTCGATTTGGACGCACGCCGCTCCAAGTCGCGACGGCGACCGCCGACAGTCCTGCCGACGATCCCGCCGCCTCCTTGGTTTCATGGGGAAGGCACTCGATGGATCAGACCCGGCGGGCAGTGCATCAACCGGCACGGCCGACATTTTCCGAACTGTTCACGCCGAAGCTGGTGACGGTGCTGCGCGAGGGCTATACGCTCGCGCACTTCAAGGCGGATGCCATCGCCGGGCTGACTGTCGCCATCGTGGCGCTGCCGCTGTCGATGGCAATTGCCATTGCTTCAGGCGTGACGCCGGAGCGCGGGCTCTACACCTCGATCATTGGCGGCTTCCTGGTCTCGGCGCTTGGCGGCAGCCGTTTCCAGATCGGCGGCCCGGCCGGCGCCTTCATTGTGCTGGTGGCTGCGACGGTGGCGCGAATTGGCGTCGACGGCTTGCTGCTGGCGACGATGATGGCCGGCCTGTTCCTGCTTGCCATCGGCTATCTCGGGCTTGGCACCTACATCAAGTTCATCCCCTATCCGGTGACCGTCGGCTTCACCGCCGGCATCGCCGTCATCATCTTCTCCGGCCAGATCGTCGAACTCTTCGGGCTGAAGCTCGCCGGCAAGGAACCGGGGCCGCTGGTGCCCAAGCTGATGGCCATCGGCGAGGCGGCCGGAACGATCAACCTCGCCGCAACCGCGGTGGCGGCACTGACCATCATCACCATTGCGCTGTTGAAGCGGTTTCGGCCGAAGTGGCCGGCCATGCTGATTGCCATCGGGCTGGCATCACTCGTCGTGGCATTGCTCGCCATGCCGGCCGAAACGATCGGCACGCGCTTCGGCGGCATCCCGCGCAGCCTGCAATGGCCGGCCTTCCCGCCGCTCAGCCTCGACAGGATAATCGACGTGCTGCCGGACGCCATCGCCTTTGCGCTGCTCGGGGCGATCGAATCGCTGCTGTCGGCCGTCGTCGCTGACGGCATGACCGGAAGGCGGCATCGCTCCAATTGCGAGTTGGTGGCGCAGGGCTTCGCCAATATCGCCTCCGCCTTGTTCGGCGGTATCTGCACCACCGGCACCATTGCCCGCACCGCGACCAATGTACGGGCCGGCGCGCATGGACCGGTCTCAGGCATGATGCACTCGGCCATCCTGCTTGCCCTGATGCTGGTGGCGGCACCGCTGGCCAGCTATATCCCGCTTGCGGCACTTGCCGGCGTGCTGGCGGTGGTGTGCTGGAACATGTTCGAGAAACAGGCCTTCGCCACCTTGCTGCGCGCCTCGCGCGGCGATGCGCTGGTACTGCTGGCGACGTTCCTGATCGTCATCTTCCGCGACCTGACCGAAGGCATCGTCGTCGGTTTTGCGCTGGGCTCGATGCTGTTCATCGACCGCATGGCCAAGAGCATCGCGGTGGAGGCGGACCATCAATCCTTGGTCCAGGAAGACGTTGCCGACCGCGCCAGCGCTTATGATTCCAGCGAGGCGAGCGATGCCGATACCGTCGTCTACCGGATATCGGGCGCCTTTTTCTTCGGCGCCGCCTCGACCGTCGGCACGGTGCTGGACCGCATCGCCGACCAGCGCAGGAACTTCATCCTCGACTGTTCGGCGGTGCCGTTCTTCGATTCGACGGCGGCCAATGTTATTGAGGGCGCGGCCCACAAGGCCAAGCGCGCCGGCGTTCGCTTCATTATCTCAGGCGCTTCACCGCAGACACGCCGCATGCTGATCAACCACGGCGTCAAGCGGCCGCTGGTGACTTATGCCGCCTCGATCACGGATGCGCGGGCGCAGCTGAAGAAAGCCGCGCCCGCCGCCTGAGCCGATGGCTGGCTTAGTCGAGGCCTAATGCCGCGATCTCTCCGTCGTTCATCAGCGGCACGAAGATTGTCGACTTGCCGTCGGTGCCGATGTCGGCGCTGCCCGGCTTGAACGTCGCAACCGCTTGCGGCGTGCCGCCGGCTTTGTAGCTGTAGAGCGTGCCGGTCATATACGCGGTGGCGTAAACGCTGCCGCCGATGGCGACGACGCCATCGAGGTTAGCGAACTTTTCTGCGCCGGGCAGTGACGCAATTGCCTTGGTGGCGAGATCGACCGAGAGCAGGCCGCCCGGCTCCGCGGTGCTGAAATCGGGCTTGATGCCCTTGCCCCACGAAGCGACGATCAGCCGGCCGCCATCGGCGAAGATGCCATTCGGCGAAGCAAGCGCCGCATCCCTGACGAACAGTTCGGGCCGGTCGCCGTCGATGCGATAGATCGTATCGGCAAGCATATCAGTGACGTAGACCTTGCCGGACGCGTCGGCGGTCACGTCGTTGAGGAAGACCGCGTTCGGCACGTCGATCGTCGATGTTAGCTTGCCGCTTGCGAGATCGACGACGCGCACATGGGTGAGGTCGGCGACGTAGAGTTTGCCGTCGGCAATCGCCATGCCCTTGGGCGCGTCCATGCCGTCGGTCCAATGTTGCGTAACCATCTTGCCGTCCACAGACAGGACCGACAGGTATCCATTGCCGTCGGCGTCGCCGGGATTGCCAACGATATTGGAGATGATGATGCGTTTGCCGGCGGCATCGAACAGCGCCGATTCCGGTTGCTCAAGCCCGGTAGCGCGCCAGAGTTCGGCCGCCTGAACTGCCGGCGCGGCGGCGATGCCGACCAGGGCGAGAAGTATCGAGGTGAAGAGGCTCTTCATGGCTAGTCTCCTGTAATGGAATGGGGGAGAGCTAGGCCTTTCGATACTTTTCGGGAAGATGTATCGGGACTAGTACCGAAGGCTGATACCAAATCGCGTAAAAGAGGTGCATCCCATGAACGGCCCGATCTTCGAAGCGCTGAAGCGGACGCTTAAGGCCAAGGGCGTGACCTACCGT
Organism: Mesorhizobium sp. M0778; assembly: GCF_040320105.1. Lineage (NCBI taxonomy): Bacteria > Pseudomonadati > Pseudomonadota > Alphaproteobacteria > Hyphomicrobiales > Phyllobacteriaceae > Mesorhizobium > Mesorhizobium sp. M0778. The sequence continues at coordinate 23,213 of NZ_JAMYPA010000023.1, forward strand.
GTCCTTGCCGAGCGGATGGGCGTTTCCGAGCCGACGGTGAAGCGCATCTTCCATGAGCGCAACTGCAAGCTCGACCGGCTGATCGAGATCTGCGATGCCGCCGGCGTGGAGTTGGAGAACGTGCTCGGCTCGATGAACAGGGGACCGGGACCTGCCAACCGGATCGCGCCGGAGATCGAGCGCAGGCTCGCCGGGCGGCCGGCACTGCTGTTCGTCTTCGTCATGCTTTCCGAGAAATTCACGCCCGAAGGCATCATGCGCTCACAAGGGTTGAGCGAGGCTTCGATGTTCCTCTATCTGCGCGACCTCGAGGAACTCGGCCTGATCGCACTCGGTGGCGGCCTGTCGGCAAGGCTGCTGGTCGAGGCGCCGATCCAGTGGAATTTCGACGGGCCATTGCGGCCGCTGTTCGAGATGACCAACAAGAATTTCATCGGCTGGGCCATCACCCATCTTGAGCGCGAGGCGACATTCGTCAGCTTCTCCAGGCGGATGCGGCCGGAAACGGCGGAAATGGTCAGGCGCGAGGCGGAGGAATTGGCGGAGCGCGCCAAATTGCTTGCTCATCACGACCAGCACACGACGCCCGAAGACGGGCTGGTCGGCTACAAATGGACGTTTGCGTTCGGCGCAACGCCGTTCCCGGTGATCATGCCGATCGGGCCACATCCGCGCGACGCAGGCGCGCGGACGGACAATCGAGTTGCGGCCGCCGCAAACGGACGACGTCTGCCGGCCTAGGTCAAATCACGGAACGACTGAGGTCGGATTCTTGGGTTTAGGCTGCTGTCCTCCACAGACGCCTTGTAAGCCGCGAAGACTAGGCAGGCGCGCCGAAAACTAGGCAAGCGGCGCCTATAAATTGGGTGACCGTACCGATGTGCATGGACATCGGCTTGCGTAGGGTGAGCCTGTGATTATCCCGGCTGCTTTGCAGTCCGGGGCCGGCGTCAGGAGGTGCGCACGGGACACCGGCCAGTAATTTATGCATCGCTTCGCAGGTTACGGGAGCACGTCGCGAAGCCGTCGCATTCGTTGACCGCAATGCAAACCTGAACGCTCTTTCGTGGCGTTGTTTCTTCATCACGGCGGTGTCTCCCAAATTGATGGCGCTGCCGATCAAGGAGGTCGTGACCATGAGCGCGCTCTTAAGGGCATGCTTGCCTTGCGTCCTAAGCGTGATCCTGGCGGCGACACTTGCCGCGTCCGCGGACGAGCCGGAGCTTAGAGGACCCAATGCCGATCCAGGCTCAGGATTGCCGCCGTTGGTCCTGCCTTATATCGAATTGCTCAGCGCACCCGGTGTAGTAGCATCAGCGACGCTTGCCGCGCCCGCGGGCGACTCGGAGCTTATGGGACCCGATCCCGCCCGGCCCGGCATCCAATTGCCCGGCGCACCTGGTGCTCTTGCTCCCATGAAGATGTCTGACCGCTCGCAGCCGGCCGCGCTAATGGCAATAGCGGTATGGCTTTCGTCTGAACTCGGCCTTCCGTCGATCGAAGAGCCCCCGGCGGTAAGCTTCGTACCTGCGCGCAGGATGGCAGGTTTGCGGTTTCGCGACGTGGCGGCGGATCGCTGGAACAGCAGCCCCAATTTTGCCAGTCCGGACAATGTTGGCAAGCAGCCCACTGTTATTGCTATCTACGATGACGAAGCACGGACTATCTTCTTGCCGGAGGGCTGGACAGGCGGCACCCCGGCGGAGCTGTCGGTACTTGTGCATGAGTTGGTCCATCACGTCCAAACCGTGGCCGGGCTGAAGTTTGCATGCGCGGAAGAACGCGAGAAGGCGGCCTTTGAGGCGCAAGAGCGGTGGCTTGCCTTGTTCGGCAGCGACCTTCTGAAGGAATTTGAGCTCGATCCTTTCACGCTGTTGGTTCGCACGAACTGCCTGTATTGATGCTGAAGCCGCTTCGGGGGCAGCCAGTCTGACTGAGCTTCTTACCCCAGAGTATCGGCCGCAAAACCGGTTCTCGGAGGGCCCCATGCTCAAACCACAAGATCGAGCGGCTATCCGGCGGTCTTCGTCTCCGGAGCGGCCGCGACCGCCTTGTCATCCCAGACCATCTGCCGGTAGTCGAAGCCGTATTCCAGCGTCGGCTTGACGATGCGGAAATAGGGCGACAGGTCGAAGTCGCGCGGCGTGTAGAGCGAGTGATGGCGGATGTGCAGGATTTCCTTGCGCGAATAGCTCGACTGGGCCGAGGCACGGCCGGGCGCGCGGGTAATCTCCGGCAGGATCGGGTAGCGGATCCGGCCATAGGCCTCGGCAATCAGCGAAGAGCAGATGGCGCGCGTCGGGTCGCCGGAACCGAAAGCCAGCATGCGGCGGCGCCAGCGCACCGGCACCGGCGGCGTCGGCAAGAAGTAGCGCAGCATGTCGAATATGTTCTTGAGATCGTATCTGAGACCCAGCCTGCCGATCATGAAGGCGACGACCGCTTCGCGATCGTCGGGAGCCAGGCCGCTCGCCCGGCAGATGCGGGTGTTGTAGCTGCGGTAGCGGGACAGCGGCACGGCGATGCAGCCATCGCCGAGCGTGACCTCGATCAGGCGCCGCCGCTCCGACCCGTCCTCGGGCTCCGGCAATGCATCGCCGACATAAAAGGCGGCATGCGACCAGGTCGACTGGGTGAGGTATTTGATCGCCGCCGAGATCTTCTGGTTGCCTTCGATGAGCAGGATGTCGCCCGGCTCGAGCGTGCGGCGCAGCGTTTCGGCGTCGGACGGCGTGTACGGCTCGTAGCCGGACGATTCCTCTTGCAGCCGGCCGGCAAGCCAGCGGCCAAGTCGGTCCAGAAGCGTGTCGCCGGGCTCGGTCATGCCAGACGGCGATTACCACAGGGCGACAAATTAGACCATGATCAGCCCACGCCAGGCGCGCCGGCGTCTTCGTGCGGTACCGCTATGAGATCCTCGCGCACCTTACGGGCGAGCTTCCTCGTCGAGCGCTTCGGACTGTCGCCGAAAAGCTCGGCCGCCTCGGCGAGGCAGGTTTTTTTCAGGCCCTTTTCCGAGCGCTTCAGCAGCTTGCCAAGCAACCGCGTCTCCTCAGCGGGGCCAAGCGGCTGGTCCTCGGCATCGAGAAGCGCGCGCATGACGAGCACATCGTGCAGTTCGCCGAGCCGCTCGCCCAGTTCGTCGACGGCCTTGCGCCGCGTCTTGATCGGCGTCGGCCACAGCCTGCCGAGCAGCGACAGATGCATGCCATGCGTCTTGGCCGCCTTGCGCAGATCGTGAAAATCATCGGCCGCGCCGCGCGAAGCGGCCTTGTCCAGCGCTTTCCTGGCGCGGCGCAAAGTGATGCGCGCGCCTTCGGCGAGCACGTCGGCAGCCTGCTCCGGCTGGTCGGGCAAAGCGAGCTTGTCGATGCGGACGACACCTTCCTCGCAAGCGGCAACCGCCGCGCCTATCGCAGCGTCGAGGCCCGCTCCGACATGCAGCTCATGCTGGCGCGCGACGAGCCTGTCGCGGACGGCACCGAGACCGCCGCCGGCACTTTGCTCGGGAAAGCTTGCCGCCAGCCGGTCGATTGTTTCGACCAGCGCAGTCGCCTCACGCGGACCGGCAAGCAGGGCCGCCACCTGGCGGTAGCACTGATTCTCGGTCACGCAGAATGTTTCGTCCCCGGAACGAACTAGGCGCAGTAAAGCGCGGACGTTTTTCAACCGCTTGCGGCACTTGTGCAGCGCCTGTTCGGGCCTGTCATGCGCCGCGTCCAGATGAACGAGCGCCCTGCCGATCTCCTCGGCGAGGATGCGCCTGACCTCGCCGGTCAGCGACATGCGCGGATCGATACGAAAGCTCATGCGACGATCTCCGGAATCCCCCCAAGGGCGAGCGACGCGTTGTAAAATCTCGGCTCGCCGGTGACTTCGCGGCCGAGCCAATCTGGCAGCATTTCGTCCGGTACATCCTCCTGCGTCTCGAGCTCGGCGATCACCAACCCCGCAAGCGTCCCGCCGAAGACATCGACTTCGTAGAGATAGCCGCGGTGTCTAACATGGTGGCGTGTCTTCTCGATGACACGTCCGATGGCAAAGGCCTGCATCTCTTGCGCCTCCGCCAAAGGCACCGGATATTCGAATTCATCGCGCTCGCGGGCCTGGCTGCCGAACTTGAGCGTCAGCTTGGCAGCGGCATCATTGCTGATGCGCACACGCACCGTGCGGGTAGGCTCGGCGACAAGATAGAATTGACGGATATGAATGTCCGCCTTGACCATTCCCCGCCATTCCTCACCTGAGACCAGGAATTTACGCTCGATTTCCTTGCCCATGGCGAGGCACTAAAGCGCGCACGGCCAGAGTTGGCAAGCCGCTTGACCGCAGTTGACTTTAATCATTCGATTGATTAAAGTATAGACCATGATCAAATCGCCCAGTGCCAGCGGCCTTCCTCATGAAGCGCCCAAGACTGCCGCGGATATGACGCGGACGGCCCTCGTGCGCGCGGCGCTGAAGCTGTTCGGACGCCAGGGTTTCGACGGCACGTCGACGCGCCAGATCGCGGCTGAGGCCAAGGCCAATATCGGCTCGATCGCCTATCATTTCGGCGGCAAGGAAGGGCTCCGCAACGCGGCGGCCGACTACATCGTAGACACCATCCAGACCATTGCGGGCCAGGCGATCGGCAATCTGCAAGCGCCGCCCGCGGCATTGGCGGACACCGAGGCCGCGCGGGCACATTTAGCCGTCGCACTGGAGCGGATGGTCGCCTTCATCGCGGCAAGGCCGGAAGCCGGCGAGATTGTACAGTTCGTCCTGCGTGAGCTGTCGCATCCAACCGCCGCGCTCGACCGTATCTATGACGGCGTGTTCGAACCGGCGCATCACCGGCTCTGCCTGATCTGGGAACAGTCGACGGGCGAGCCGGCCGAGAGCGAGCGCACTAAACTCACCGTATTCACGCTGATTGGCCAGGTCGTCTATTTCCGCATCGGCCGCGAGGCGGTTATGCGCCGGATGGGCTGGCGCGAGATCGGCGATGACGAGGCCGGCAAGATCGCGGCAACAGTAACCGACAATCTCAGCGCGATTTTAGCTCGGCGCGATTTGGCTGTCCGGAAGGATCGTGGATCATGAGCCTGCTCTGTTCTTTGCCGCTTGCCGCCCAGCTTTTCAGCGCCTGCGCGCCGGCAGCACCGCTCGCCGTCGGCTACGTCGAGGGCGATTATGTGCTGCTGGCGCCGATCGAGGTGGCCCAGGTCGAGACGATTGCGGTCAAGCGCGGCGACCGCGTAGCGCCCGGCACGCCGGTGGTGACGCTGGAAAACGCCGACGCCAAGATCGCCATCGCGCAGGCCGAGGCGGCCCTCGCGCAGGCCCAGGCGCAACTTGCCGACCTGCAGGTCGGCAAGCGGCCGGAAGAGATTGCAGTGCTCAGGGCGCAGGTCGACATGGCCAAAGCGCAGGCCGCCGACGCCAAACGCAGATACAGCCGCGCCAGCGATCTGTTCAAACGCGGCACCGGCACGCAGGCCGATTATGATACGGCTTCCGCGGCGCTGGAGACGGCCAACGCGCAGGTCGGCCAGGCGGAAGCCAATCTCGCTGTCGGCGGCCTGCCGGCACGGCCGGAGACGATCAAGGCCGCCGACAATCAGGTCAGGCAGGCGCAATCGGCGCTGGAGCAAGCGCAATGGCGACTGTCGAAGCGTGTGCTCACGGCGCCCTCGCCCGGCAGGGTCAACGATGTCATCCGCTATCCCGGCGATACAGCCGGGCCGACCGCGCCGGTCATCTCCATACTGCCGGACGGCGCAGTGAAGCTCAGCGTCTATGTGCCGGAAAGCGCGTTCTCCTCGGTCGAGGTCGGCACGCTGCTCAACGTCCATTGCGATGGTTGCGGATCGGGCGTGAAGGCACGCGTCAGCTATGTGTCGCCGGATCCGGAATTCACGCCGCCGGTGATCTACTCGCTCGAGACCCGGCAAAAGCTGGTCTATCTGGTCGAAGCGCGGCCGGAAGGCGACGCCAGCGCATTGCAGCCCGGGCAGATCGTCGACGTCGATCTGGCGGACATCGGAAAATGAACGTCATCGACGTGCACGGCCTGGTCAAACGCTTCGGCGACAAGACTGTCGTCGACCATGTGACGATGACCGTGGCCGAGGGCGAGATCGTCGGCTTCCTCGGGCCGAACGGCTCGGGCAAAACGACGACCATCCGCATCATGTGCGGCTTGCTGACGCCCGATGAGGGTGAAGGCACGGTTCTGGGCTTCAACATCCGCACCGACAGCCTGCGGATCAAGCGCGAAGTCGGCTACATGACGCAGAGATTCTCGTTCTACGAAGACCTCACCATCGGCGAGAATCTCGAATTCGTGGCACGGCTCTACCGGCTGAAGCCGCTCGACGAACATGTGGCCAAGACGCTTGAGGAGCTCGGCCTGACATCACGCAGAAACCAACTGGCCGGCACCTTGTCCGGCGGCTGGAAGCAGCGGCTGGCGCTGGCCGCCTGCATCATGCACAAGCCGAAACTGCTGCTGCTCGACGAACCGACGGCTGGCGTCGACCCGAAGGCGCGGCGCGAATTCTGGGACGAGATCCACCGGCTGGCGAGCGGCGGGCTGACCGTGCTGGTCTCCACCCATTACATGGACGAGGCCGAGCGCTGCCACCGCATCAGCTACATCTCCTATGGCAAGATGCTGGCCACCGGCACGGTTGAGGACGTGGTGAGGAATGCCGGGCTGACCACCTTCGTCCTGCAAGGGCCGCGGCTCGATCAGGTCGCTGCCGCACTTCATGGCCGCCCAGGCGTCGACCAGGTGGCGCCGTTCGGCGCGACGCTGCATGTAGTCGGCTCCGACAGGACGGCGCTTCAGGCAGCGCTCGCCGACGTCGAGAAAGACCACAAGGGCGTCAGGGTCTCGCCCGGCGAGACCAGCCTGGAGGATGTGTTCATCCAGTTCATGTCCGGTTCGAAGGACAATATGGGATGAAGAACGGGATAAACAGCGTCTTTTCCTTCGCCAGGCTCGGTGCGCTGCTGATCAAGGAGTTCATCCAGATGCGGCGCGACCGCATCACCTTCGCCATGATGCTGGGCGTGCCGCTGATGCAGCTGGTGCTGTTCGGCTATGCCATCAACAACGATCCGAAGAGCCTGCCGGCAGCGCTGGTGGCGATGAGCAGCGATCCTTACACGCGAGCCATGGTTTCGGCGCTGCAGACCACCGGCTATTACCGCTTCGACCATGTCGCGCAAAGTGCCGCCGAAGCCGAATTCCTGATGGCGCGCGGCGACGTTGCCTTCGTCGTCACCATTCCCGCCGATTTCGCCCGACGGGTCGAGCGTGGCGACAGCCCGCAGATCCTGATCGAGGCGGATGCGACCGACCCGGCCGTCGCCAGCGGCGCCATCTCGACGCTCGGCACCGTTGCCAACCAGGCGCTGCTCAGGGCGCGCGGCATGCAGGAGACAGCGGCCGAAGCTGCCCGGGGCCAGCTCCAGGTCGTAGTGCACCGGCGCTACAATCCGGAAGCCGTATCGCAATACAACATCGTGCCCGGCCTGCTCGGCGTCATCCTGCAGATGACGATGGTAATGATGACCTCGATCGCGCTGACGCGTGAGACCGAGCGCGGCACGATGGAGAACCTTCTGGCGATGCCGTCCAGCCCGCTCGAGATCATGCTGGGCAAGGTGCTGCCCTATCTGGCGGTCGGCGCCGTGCAGGTGCTGGTGGTGCTGGCAGCCTCGAAGCTTCTGTTCGCCATCCCCTTCACCGGATCGATGTCTCTGCTGTTGACGGCCGTCCTGATCTTCGTGCTGGCGCTGGTGCTGCTCGGCTACACGATCTCGACGATTGCCCGCACGCAGATGCAGGCACTGCAGCTCACCTTCTTCTTCTTCCTGCCGTCGATCATGCTGTCCGGTTTCATGTTCCCCTATCGCGGCATGCCGGACTGGGCGCAGATTTTCGGCGAGGTGCTGCCGCTGACGCATTTCCTGCGCATCATCCGCGCGGTGATGCTGAAGGGCGCCGAGCTGCCGGCGGTGGCAACGGAGATCGGCTGGCTGGTGGTGTTCGTGGCGCTGTTCGCCGGCGTGGCGCTGGTGCGGTTCCGCCGGACGCTGGATTAGGGTCGAACTCGGTCCGCTTGTGCAAATGACCGAGATTCACACCGACTTGGCCTGACCCGGGACCGGCGTCAATTCAGGCGCATTGAGGCCTTCGAACGGATCGCGCCAAGCGTCGATTTCTTCAAGCTGCCGATACCAGCGGCCGACAGAAGGATAATCATCGAGCGGCAATCTGGCGACATCGTTGAAAGGCAGAAACGTCGCCATTCGAAAGTCGGCATAGGAAACCGAATTTCCGACCAGCCAGTCTCGCTGGGAAAGCTCGGCATCAAGTATTGCGGCGGCGGTGCTGAAGTCGCTCAGACCTTCCTCAACCCGCGCCTGATCGATCGGGCCGATCCCATAGCGCTGTTTGGTTCCGCGTTCGAAATGCACGACATCGCAGGCTCTTGCGAAGTTCTCTTTCCCCCAACTCAGCCATCGGATCATCTCGGGCTCGTCGTCGCCAGCGCGCCAGAAATCCGAATGCGTGTCGCGTGAAAACCGGCAGGCTATGGCGTCGGCCTCCCAGAGGCTTTTTCCCAAGCCCACAAGGATAGGCAATGAAAGATTTGGATTGAGCGGCCGAAAGCGCTCGGCCTGCCCCGGAGCGAAGGGAGAGGCGAATTCGAACTCGACCTTGGCTTTGAGATACCGTGCCACCGCGACCGCGAGGCGAGGATTGGGATTGCGGCTGAAAAACAGTTTCATTGATCTCAGTCTTTGAAGGGTACCGGTTCGACCGGGCGCAACGGACACTCAAGCACCTCGAATCGGCACATGACCTGGAACTGGTTGCTATCCTAGCCGGCAGCAATGATCTCGGCATAGGTGCTGAGATCGACATTGCCACCGGAGAGCACTACGGCAATGCATTTCCCGGCAAGGTCGATTTCGCCTGATGACAGCGCGGCCAAGCCGACGCAACCGCCAGGTTCGACCACCAGCTTCAGGCAAGCCATCGCATCGCGCATCGCCTGTGCCACCGCCTTGTCGGAAACGGCGATGGCGCCGGCGAGATTCTTGCGGTTGATCTCGAAAGTGATCGCGCCCGGCTCAGCGACGAGAAGGGCATCGCAGATCGAGGTGTGGCTGGGCGCGTTCGACACCCTGGCGCCTTTGATCAGCGAGCGGCGTGTGTCATCGAAATGCTCGGGTTCCACGGCCCAGACGGCGGTGCCCGGTGAGGCGTCCTTGACCGCTATCGAAATGCCGCTGCTCAACCCGCCGCCGCCGCAGGGGACCACCACCGCATCGAGGCTGACGCCAAGCGCGCTTGCTTGGCGCATCAATTCGAGGCCGATCGTGCCTTGGCCGGCGACGATGGCCGGATCGTCGTAAGGCGGCACCAGGACCATGCCCTTTTCCACGTAAGAACGGACGACGGCAGTGCGATCGTCGCGGACCCGGTCGAAGGTGATCACTTCCGCGCCCATCTTCCTGACATTGCCGACCTTCATCGCCGGCGCATCGGTGGGCATGGCGATGACGGCCTTGACGCCGAACATCGCCGCCGAGGCAGCGACGCCTTGCGCGTGATTACCCGACGAGAAGGCGACGACGCCACGACTGCGCTCTTCGTTGCTCAGTGAAGACAGTTTGTTATACGCGCCGCGGAACTTGAAGGAGCCGGTGCGCTGCAACGTCTCGGGCTTGAACAGGATCCTGGCGCCGAAGCGCTTGTTCAACTCCGGCGATTCGATCAGCGGCGTTTCGACGATCAGGCCGGACAATCGCGCTGCTGCGCTGCGGATATCGGCGATGCCGGGAGGGGTGATCATGGCGAGGTCCTGCAAGAAATGAGACCGCCTATGGTGCACGGAAAGGGAGGCCGCGCACCAATGAAAAAATGTGACGGTTACAATTCGTCTTGCAGGCAGGAGAGGAGCGTGCCTGCCACCTGCCGCCTCCTCGTCTCTCCGCCATGCGGTCGTCGCTTCAATCGACAAATCGTTGCCGATTGACCGGCTTGGCCGCCGCTCCTCACCCCAACAGCGTCTTTTGCCGTTTGGGACCGCCCATCTTACGCCAGGTGTTGAAGCGGTGGGTGGCGGCGGCGAAGGAGATCTTCATCTGCTGGGCGACCGAATAGCGCGACTTGCCCTCGTCGAACAGGCGATAGCAGCACTCGACACCCTCCTCAGTCAACTTGCCATCGGGAGCCTTGTTGTGCGGATTGGCGGGATCGAATTTTTCGACCTGCTGCTCGACCAGGCCTTTCAGGCGCTGCAGATCCGCCTCGATGTTGGCGATCAGGTCGAGGACTGGTTTGGGATCAAACGGCTGCTGTTTTTCCGGCATCTGCGGGTTCCTTTCTCTTGGTTCAGATTCGGTTATATAAGTGAACGTTCACCGATAGCAAACGACGACCTGCTCGGGGTTTCGAAATCTGTAGCTTTTGAGCATGAGTGGAGCACGCACGATTGACCGGCGACGTGCAAGGTCATAGTTTAGAACTATTCTAAACTAGGGTGAATTTCTCATGCTTTCCCGCGTTTTCGGCCTCGGCCGCCGTTCCTTTGAATCGCTCTCGGAACAGGAGATCCTGGCGCTCGCCATCTCCTCCGAGGAGGATGACGGGCGCATCTATCGCGCCTATGCCGACGGGCTGGCGGAAAGCTTTCCGCAATCGGCCAAAGTGTTCGAAGAGATGGCGGAGGAAGAGGACGGCCATCGCGATTCACTGATCGAGCTTTACCGCAAGCGTTTCGGCGAGCGGATACCGCTGATCCGGCGCGAACATGTGAAGGGTTATTACGAGCGCAAACCGGACTGGCTGGTGAGGCCGCTCGGCGTCGATCATGTGCGCAGCCAAGCCGAGGCCATGGAGCGGCAGGCCTACCTGTTCTATGTCGAGGCGGCCAAGCGCACAGGCGATGCGTCGACGCGAAAGCTGCTCGACGATCTGGCGATCGCAGAACAGGGCCACGAGACACTGGCGCAGCGGCTCGAACAAAAGCATGTGCCGGGCGCGGTCAAGGACGAAGAGGCGGCGGCCGAGCAGCGCCAGTTCATCCTGACCTACGTACAACCGGGGCTGGCGGGGCTGATGGATGGGTCGGTGTCAACACTGGCGCCGATCTTTGCCGCCGCCTTTGCCACGCACGACACGTTCCAGACCTTTCTGGTCGGGCTTGCTGCCTCGATCGGCGCCGGCATCTCGATGGGTTTCACCGAAGTGGCCTCCGACGACGGTAAGTTGTCGGGCCGCGGCTCGCCGGCAAAACGCGGTCTGACCGTCGGCGTCATGACAACGCTGGGCGGGCTCGGCCATGCGCTGCCCTATCTCATCCCGCTTTTCTGGACGGCGACCATTGTCGCCGCCGTGGTGGTTTTCTTCGAGCTGTGGGCGATCGCCTTCGTGCAGAACCGCTATATGCAGACGCCATTCTGGCGCGCCGCCTTCCAGGTGGTGCTGGGTGGCGCGCTGGTGTTTGCGGCAGGGGTGCTGATCGGGAATGCATAGCAGCCCCTATCCGTTCACCACCCGGCTGTCTGCTGGCGCCTCGGCGCGTTCGGTCAGGCCGTAGTCGCGCACGACGTGGGCGATGCGCAAACAATAGTCGGCAAAGATACCGCCGCGCCCGGCTTTCTGGGCCTGCCGATGTTCCTGCGTGTTGCGCCAGGCCTTCACCGCTTCCTCGTCGCGCCAGAAGGACAGCGACAGGATGCGGTTCGGATCGGCAAGGCTCTGGAAGCGCTCGATCGACAGGAAACCGTCGATGCCGTCGAGCAGCGGCCGCAGGTCGGCGGCGATGCCGAGGTAGGCTTCGCGCTTGCCCGCCGCCGGCTCGACCTCGAAGATGACGGCGATCATGGCTTCACCAAAGGACCATGCGGCGCGGAGGCCAGCTTGAGGAAGATGCGATCCTCCTTCAGGATGAATTTTTCCCGCCGGGCGAACTCGTAATTCGCCTTGCCGGCGGGATCGGCGGCGAGCCGGGCGCGGTAGACTTCGTAGGCCGCAAGACTGTCGATGTTGTAGGCGGCATAAGCCGTGGTGGCCGAGCCTTCGTGCGGCGCGAAATAGCCGATCAGATCGGCGCCGCAGCGCGGGATCGCCTGCCCCCAATTGCGGGCATATTCCTCGAACGCCGCCTTGCCGAACGGATCGATCTCGTAGCGGATGAAGCAGGTAATGGTCATTTTCGCCTCCTTGGCGGGTGGATGTTTCTTGCGACCACAGTTCGAGCCGGGTCGAAACGTTCCGAAGATCGATATGCTAGGCAATCCCTCGCTGATCATGCCTGCCAGAAGGATTTCGCGTATTCGCGACGGACGTCTTCGGGTGTCAGGCCAAGGTCACGCAGCAGATGATCGTCGATTTCGGCGAGATCGAGGCGCTGCGAATGACGGTCGTACCACCGCTTCAGGAGCCACAGCCGCAAGCGGCGCAAGACAATTAACGGGAACGGCCGGCGAGCAGGCGCGGCGCTGAAAATGGTCCTTGCAGGCATCGTCGTCTCCTTGATTTGCATCGAGATTAATGCTTGTCTGACGAGGATGCTTCGATGAGGAACGAACTATGCGCGAAGGCCCTGACATAGCCCGCATTGCCAGCCTGGTCGGCGATCCGGCGCGGGCAAACATGCTGTCCGCACTGATGGGCGGCACAGCACTGACGGCGAGCGAACTGGCACTCGAAGCCGGCGTGTCGCTTCCGACAGCGAGCTCCCATCTATCGAAGCTGATGGAAGGCGGGCTGCTGACGCTGGCGAGCCAGGGACGGCACCGCTATTACGGCCTCGCCGGCCCGCAGGTGGCAGGAATGATCGAAGCCATCACCGGCGTCGCTGCTGCTGTCGGGCCGCAGAGGGTGCGACCCGGCCCTCGCGACGCGGCCATGCGCGTGGCGCGGGTCTGCTACGACCACCTCGCCGGCGAGCAGGCGGTGGCGATGCTGGACCGTCTTGTCGCTCGACAAGTGCTCCTGCGCGACGACAAGGAGATCCAGCTTGGGCCGTCGGCCGCCTCGCATTTCGCCGCGATCGGCATCGACATCCATACCAAAGCGCGGCGACCGGTGTGCCGGGCGTGCCTCGACTGGAGCGTGCGGCGTTCGCACCTTGCCGGCACGCTGGGCGCCGCCATTCTCGACAAGATCCTCGCCGAGAAATGGGCGCGGCGCGAGAAGGACAGCCGTGCCGTGATCTTTTCACCGGCAGGCAAGCAGGCCTTCGAGAACACGTTTCTCGCCTGACAGATCGCTTCGACGCGCTAGTACGCATTCGTCGTTTCACGGAAACGCCGAACCGCTCTGTCTTTTTGTTTTGACGCAATTCCGGGCGGAAAACCTTTTCATACTTTTCCTGGAATTGCTTTAAAGCGCGTCGCGTTCGACCGGCCTCATGCGATGCGCTTTAGGTCCTTGTTTTGATGCATGTCGTTATCGCAAAACCGCTGCACACTTTTGCGCGACATGCACTAGTCGCGCTTGAGCAGCTTGGCCTGCTTGAAAAAATCCGCCCAGGGGTCGGCTTGCCCGAGCCGCTTCAGCGTCGTCTTGTCGCCGATCGGAAAGGCGTTGGGCGGCAATCCGGCCTCGATCTCCGCCCAGGTCACCGGCATCGATACCGTGGCGCCCTTTTTGGCGCGCGACGAATAGGGGGCGACGGTGGTGGCGCCGCGGCCGTTGCGCAGATAATCGACGAAAATCCTGCCCGTGCGTGCCTTCTTCGACAGCGTCGCCGTGTAGCGGTCGGGTGCGGCCTGTTCGAGCGCTCGGGCGAACTCATGGGCGAAGCCCTTGACCTCGTCCCAATCCGCCGACGGCTTCAGCGGCACGACGACGTGGTAGCCCTTGCCGCCCGAGGTCTTGACGAAATTCGGCAGGGACAGTTCGTCGAGCCGGCCGCGGATGTCGAGTGCCGCCGCGCGCACCGCCTTCACGTCGACGCCCTCGTCGGGATCGAGATCGAAGATGATCTGGTCGGGCTTTTCCAGCTCGTCGGTGGTCGAGCCCCAAATATGGATCTCGACGACGCCCAGTTGCACCAGTGCCACGAGACCGTCGAAATCGCGGATGAACAATATCTCCTCGCCGTCGGTCGGATCCTTCATCACGGCGATCTTGTCGTGCATGCCGGCCGAGGCATGCTTCTGGAAGAAGCGTTGGCCGCCGACGCCGTCCGGCGCCCGCACGAGGCTGAGCGGCCGATTGATGACGAACTGCTTCATGCGCGGCCAGACCAGCGCGTAGTGATCGACCAGATCCTGCTTCGATACGTTCTCCTCGGGCCACAGAAGCTTGTCAGGGCGGGACAGCGTAACCGAGGTTTTCGCCGCGCCTGCGGTTTTGGTGGGCTTTGGCTTCGGCTCTGCCGTGGCTGAGCGTGCTTTCGGTTTCTCCTGCACGACTTCCTCCGCCGGCTTGTCCTCGCGCAATCCCTGGAAGGACGCATGGCGTATTATACGGTCCGACGTCCAACTGCGAAACTCCACTTCGCCGACAAGTTCGGGCTTGACCCAGACCAGCCCCTTGCCCCTTGGCACCGCGCTGTCGAAGGGCGAGGTTGTCGTCTTCAGCGCATCAAGCCTTTTCTTCAACTCGTTGGTGCTTTTGGCCGTGAAGCCGGTGCCGACGCGGCCGGCATAGCGCAGCTTGCCGCCCTCGTGATAGCCGACCAGCAGCGAGCGCAGGCCACGCCCGGTCTTGTCCGACGGCATGTAGCCGCCGATGACGAATTCCTGGCGCGCCGTGCATTTCGACTTCACCCACGAGGGAACACGCCCGCTGCGGTAGGGCGCATCGGCACGCTTGGAGACGACGCCTTCGAGGCCCAGGCGGCAAGCATGCTCCAGCATGATCTTGCCGGGCTCGGCAAAGTGGTCGCTGAAGCGCACGGCCTGCTCTTCGGTCTGTCCGGCGAGCAGGCTGCGCAGCCTTTCCTTGCGCTCGACCAGCGGCTCGGAACGGATGTCTTGACCATTGAGCTGCAACAGGTCGAAGACATAGTAGATGAAACGGTCCGTACGGCCCGCCGACAGATCTTGCTGAAGCAGCGAAAAGGACGACACGCCATTATCCGCCAGCACGACGATTTCGCCGTCGATGACGGCATCGGTACATTTCAGGCCGCCAAGTGCCGCGATAATTGAGCCACCAAATTTGTGGGTCCAGTCGAGGCCGGTGCGTGTCAAAAGCCGCACCTCGGTACCGGCAAGCTGCGCCTGCATGCGATAGCCGTCGAACTTCACCTCATGCAGCCAGTCCTTACCGGGCGGGGCGTCCCGCTCCAGCGTGGCGAGCGCCGGCTCGACGAATTCGAGCCGCCTTGCCGCGACAGCCTTCGCTTTGCCGGCGGCCGGCCTGTCGGACTGCCAGACGCTTGGCTTCTTGCCGTCGGCGGTCTTGCCTTCGCCGACCTCCTCGATGGTCAGGCCGGATTTCACCGATTGCGGCGCCTCCTGCAAAATGTCCTCACCGGGACGCGCGGCGGCATCGTCGGACTTGATCAGCAGCCAGTTGTCGCGTTTTTCGCCGGGCCGCGGCTTCAGCCGCACCAGATGCCAGGCGCCATGCAATTTGTGGCCATGCAGTTCGAAATTGATATGGCCTTTCTTCATCCCTTTGGCAGGGTCGCCTTCGGGGACCCACGTGCCTTCGTCCCAGACAATGACCGAGCCGCCGCCATATTGGCCCTTGGGGATGGTGCCTTCGAACGGCGCATAGTCGATCGGGTGGTCCTCGACATGCACGGCGAGCCGCTTCTCATGCGGGTCGAGGCTCGGGCCTCGCGTCACCGCCCAGCTCCACAGCACGCCGCCATGCTCAAGGCGAAGGTCGTAGTGAAGCCTGGTGGCGGCATGCTTGTGGATGACGAAAATGCCACCCGGCACGGCTTTCTTGCCGCGCGCGAGCTTACCGGCCGGTTCGGCGGTCTTCTTGAAATCGCGCTTGGCGTGATATTGCTCGAGGCCGGCCATGGTCTGATCCTAAGCCGATTTGCGCCGGGCGGCTTTGGGCTTGGCGGCTTTTGCCGGGCGTCTGGCCTTTGCCGGCGGGCTGGCCTCCGACGAAAGGCTCTTCTTCAGTGCATCGAAGAGATTGACGACGTTGGAGGGCCGCGGTTCTGCCTTGGTCTTCGGTGCCTTCTTGCCGGCCTTCTTGGCGCGGACCAGCTCGATCAGCGCGTTTTCGTATTTGTCCTCGAATTCGGAAGGATCGAACTTCGCCTGTTTCTCATCGACAATGTGTTCGGCCAGCCTGATCATCTCGGCGTCGGTCTTCACCGGCTTGATGTCGCCGAACACCATCTCCGGCCTGCGAACCGTATCGCCATAGCGCAGCGTCGTCAGCAGCAGGCCCTTCTCCAGCGGCTCGATGACCACCGGACGCTCGCGGCGGTAGAGCACGATGCGGGCAAGGCCCGCCGTCTTCTTGGCGGCCATGGCGTCGCGGATGACGGCAAAAGCCTCTTCCGAGACATCGTCCGCAGGCGTCATATAATAGGGCGTGTCGAGATAGATCTGCTGGATCGAAGATTTTTCGATGAACCCGTCGAGGCTCATCGTATGCGAGGATTCGATCTGGACGGCTTCGATCTCCTCCTCCTCGATTTGGACGAAATCGCCGTCGCCGATCTCGTAGCCCTTGATCTCGTCGCCTTCATCGAGCGGCTTGCCGCTTGCCGAATCGACATAGACGCGCCTGACAGTGTTGCCAGTCTTGCGGTTGAGCACGCGGAACGAAACTTTTTCGGCCTGGGTGACGACATTGGTCACTTCGACCGCGCAGGTGACCAGCGAAAGCTTGAGGTACCCTCTCCAGGCGGGGCGCGGCGCCATGACAAACTCCCTGCGCGACAACGTTCAACCGAGAACGGGCAAAGTCCGTTCCGGTTCCGGCGGCGCAAAAGGCAAGTCCGGGCTTTCGGCCCAGCCTTGCCTGAACTCCATTCTCGATCGCGGCCCTACTCGGCGGCTTGCAGGTTGATCTTGCTTTCCGCCATCTCGGTAAGCTTGCGGTCGGTTGCCTGTTCCTCCTTGAGGTTGTTGGCCAACACATTGGCGCAGTCGCTGCGGCCCAGTTGCTTGGCCCAGGCAATCAAGGTGCCGTAACGGGTCATCTCATAATGCTCGACCGCCTGGGCGGACGCGATCAGTGCAGCGTCGAGGACCTCCTTGTCGGCGATGTCGCCGCTGACCTCATCGGCCTCTTCGAGAATGCCATCGATGGCCGGGCAGTCGACTTCCTTGGCCTTCACGCCGTGCAGCTCGAACACCTGCTCGACACGCTGAATATGACCCTTGGTCTGGGCGAGATGCTTCTCAAAGCCGGCTTTCAACTGCGGATCACTCGCCTTGTCGATCATCTTCGGCAGCGATTTCTCGATCTGTTTCTCGGCGTAATAAATGTCGCGCAGCGTGTGCACGAAGAGATCGTCGAGTGTTTTGATGTCCTTCGAAAAGAAGCCCATGGCCTTTGCCTTTCCATTGCTCTTGCTGTTTCGGATTTTTGGCTGCGGCTCCAGCCGGAAGCTGCAGCCCGCGCAGCCGGTTCGTCCCGGCACTGGGAAATCAACGTGCGGCTGACGGGCGGGTTCCTGGTTTTTCGACCACGTGCACGGAAATTTCGCCGTGGCAGCAAAAGTGAAACAAACGCGCGCCTCGGCGACATTCAGGCGAAACATATGTGATGCAAAAGTCACACTGGGCGAAATGCCGACGGACAGCACGGAAACACCGCGAATCAGCCGCATTGCAGCCATGAACAAAGGCATTTTCGACCAGAGATTAACATCGCGTTCACCGACTATTCACGCCTGGACGCTATGATCCCCGCAATTCGGAAGGGACATCCGAAACGGGACAGGGACCGAGTAAAATGAGCTTCTGGAATCAAATCGCCGGCTATGCCGCCGCCATTCGCGAATTCGTCGCGCCGACCTATCGGCCCGAGCGCTATTACATGCGCGGCCCAGGCCCCGCCTGCGCGCGCCGTGGCAACACGCTTGGGATCAGCGTGCACTGATGATGACCAGGGAAAGCCGTCACGACAGCCGTATCTGCCGGCCCGACGCCGACAACCGGTCAACGACCTATCGCGCCGAGCGCCCTGCGCTGACCGACAGACGGCGGGCGACAACGCCAAGCCTCTAACATTCCGGGCTTTGATCCAGCCGCCGGCAGGCTTAGTGTCGCCTGACACCAGCTGCCGGGCGCCACGTGATCGTCAAGCCGAACCATTCTCCTGAGCCGCCAGAATTCGAATCAAGTCGCCCGTTGATCGTATTCGACGGCGTCTGCGTGTTGTGCTCGGGTTTTGTGCGGACGGTGGTAAAGCTCGACCGCAAGGGCCACTTCCATTTCGTAACGGCGCAATCGCCGCTCGGCGAGATGCTGTTCAAGAAATACGGGCTGCAGACGGATCGCTACGAGACCAATCTCGTCATCGTCGATGGCGCGGCTTTCACACGCCTGGACAGTTTCGTTGCCGTCATGGCCGAACTCGGCTGGCCATGGCGAGCGGCGCGGATCCTGCTGTTGTTGCCGCGCCCGCTTCGCGACTGGCTCTACGATCGCATCGCAAAGAACCGCTACGCCCTGTTCGGCAAGAAGGACAATTGTGAAATCCCTTCCGCCGAGGTGAGGGCAAGATTGATCGGCTAGGCTCATCGCCGTGGCCGGGAGCGGCGCGGGGCATTTTGGGGGAACTGCGGATGAAGGTTCTTGTCGTCGGCGGTTATGGCACCTTTGGCGGTCGCACCGTCGAGCTTTTGGAGGGCGAGCCCCATCTGATCCTGTTCGTCGCCGGGCGCTCGCTCGCCAAGGCTGACGCGTATTGCAAGAAGCGCGCCCCGACCGCAGCGCAACTAGTGCCGGCACTGTTCGACCGTGACGGCGATCTCGCCGTGCAACTCGCTGCATTTGAGCCTGATATTGTGGTCGACGCGAGCGGTCCGTTCCAGGCCTATGGCGAGGGATGCTATGGCCTGATCGAGGCATGCATCGCCCGGCGCGTCAACTATCTCGATCTTGCCGACGGCTCGGATTTCGTCGCCGGTGTCTCTGCGTTCGACGAGGCGGCGCGAAACGCCGGCGTCTTCGTGCTATCCGGAGTCTCGAGCTTTCCGGTGCTGACGGCGGCGGTTGTGCGCCGCCTGTCTTCGGACCTGACGCGGGTCGACGGAATTCGCGGCGGCATCGCGCCGTCGCCCTTCGCCGGTGTCGGCGGAAACGTCATTCGCGCTATCGCCGGTTACACCGGTCAGCCGGTGCGCCTTGTTCGTAATGGCCGTCCCGAACAAGGCTGTCCGTTTACCGAGCAGCTGCGCTATACTATCGCGCCGCCGGGCCAGCTGCCGCTTCGAAACACGCTGTTCTCGCTGGTCGACGTTCCGGACCTGCGTGCTCTGGCCGAGCTTTGGCCGGAGGCGAGGACCATCTGGATGGGAGCCGGGCCGGTACCCGAGGTGCTGCACCGCGCCCTGATCGGCCTCGCCTGGCTGGTGCGCGCCGGGTTGATCGGTTCGCTTTCGCCGCTGGCGCCGCTGATGCATCAGGCGACGAACCGGCTGCGCTGGGGCGAGCATCGCGGCGGCATGTTCGTCGAGGTGGAGGGATCGGACCGCGCGGGCGCCACCGGCAAGCGCTCGTGGCATCTCTTGGCCGAGGGCAACGATGGGCCGCTGATCCCGTCGATGGCGGTTGAAGCGCTGGTCCGCAAAGTGCTGGCCGGACATCAGCCCGCGCCGGGCGCACGGGCGGCGGTGCGCGATTTAGAGCTCCGGGACTATGAGGCCCTGTTCGCCGGGCGGACGATCTACACCGGCTTCAGGAACGGGGCCGCGGACGAGGACAAGCCGCTCTATACCGAGCTGCTCGGTGCCGCCTGGCAAGGCCTTCCCGAGGCAATTCGGTCAATGCATGACCGTACGATCACGGCCGCAGGCCGCGCTAGCGTAGAACGCGGGCACAATGTTCTTGGCCGGCTAATGGCCTGGATGGTCGGCTTCCCCGGAGCAAGCGAGGACATCCCGGTTCATGTCCGCTTCGACACCGACAAGGGCGGCGAGACCTGGACGCGGACATTCGGCAAGCACAGTTTTTCGAGCCTACAGTTCGCAGGCCGGGGTCGATCGCAGCGCCTGCTGTGCGAACGCTTCGGCCCGCTGACCTTCGCGATGGCACTGGTTGCCGAGGACGGCCGGCTGGCACTGGTCTTGCGCCGCTGGAGCTTTTTTGGCTTGCCGCTGCCGATCTGGCTCGGTCCACGCTCGACTTCCTACGAAACGGTGGAGGATGGCCGCTTCCGCTTCCATGTCGATATCTCGCATCCGCTTGCCGGCATGATCGCCCGCTACCGTGGCTGGCTAGAGCCTTCCGACCCGCACGGCTCCAGCGAGATCGTGTCGCCTGCCACCTTGCCAAATTCGCGGCAGTCCTGAGCCGTGCACAGCGTCCAGCCTTGACCCGTGGCGCCCGAGGCGGCGAGCACCAGGCGCCGCTGTGGCCCGACCCGGAGCGCATAGACCCACCAGCCGTCGCGCAGCGCCGAGCCTTGCGGCGGCTCCATGCCGGCGCCCGAGCCCTTGATTCGTGCCTCGACGAGTTGCAGGCCGGACGGCAGCACCTTCCAGTCTTCCTGCCACTGGGTCTTCTCCACAGAATGCGTCCAGGAGAGCGTGAAGGCGGCGACCGCGAGCGTCATCGTCTTGCCGGCCGCGACGATGCAGAGGCTCATGCCGAATTGGCCAGTGACGCCTGCCGCGCGCGCCAGCAGTGCCACCCGATCCAGGCAAGAGACAGCGCCCAGCCCGCCTCGTCGGTGAGCGGCAGCGCCGCAACCAGCAGCACGCCAGCGGCGAAGGCGACGAGGCGTTCCCACCAGGCCATGCGCCGGGCGAGAAAGCCGACGGCGGCGGCGCCCCACAGGACGATGCCCATGCAGGCTTTGATGACGATGTAGGCGACCTCGACGGGATAGCCGAACTGGGCGGCGATCGGGCCGGGGTCCTGCAGCATCAGCGCCGGGGTATAGACCGCCATGAACGGCACCACGAAGCCAGCAATGGCAAGCTTGGTGGCCTGGATGCCGATCTTGAGGCCGCTTTCCTTGGCCATGGGTGCGGCGGCGAAGGCGGCCAGCGCCACGGGCGGGGTGAGATCAGCCATGATGCCGAAATAGAAGACGAACATATGGCTGACCACCAGCGGCACGCCGAGCGACAGAAGCGCCGGCCCGGCTAGCGACGAGGTGATGATGTAATTGGGAATGGTCGGGATGCCCATGCCGAGCACCAGGCAGGTGAGCATGGTCAAAAGCAGCGACAGGAACAGATTGTTCTCGCCGATCGAGATGATCCAGCCGATGAAGGTCGAGGCGATGCCGGTGAGCGTCAGCGTGCCGATGACGATGCCGACGATGGCGCAGGCAATGCCGACCGGCAGCGCGTTCTTTGCTCCCTCGGCAAGGGAATCGACGCATATGCGCAGTGTCTCGCGCCCGCCCTTGAAGGTGAGGCAGGCGACGACCAGCACGGCGATGACCAGGCTGAGGATGTTGACGCCGAACTTCATGAAGGAAGCGGCGGCAAGCCCGAGCGCCAGCCAGAAGACGACGCGGAAGGCGAGCGGCCCGATCGATGCCGCCAGCGGCGTGCCGAGGATAAGCACAATGGTCAACGCCAGGCCCATGGTGCCGGCGAAGACCGGTGTGTAGCCGGCAAACAGCAGATAGATCAGTGCTGCGAGCGGCAGTACCAGCGGCCAGTGTTGTCTCACCGCATCCCACGGATTGGGCAGGTCGGCCTTGGCCATGCCGTGCAGGCCGGCCTTGCCGGCCTCCAAATGCACCTGCCAGAAACAGGCGCCAAAATAGAGCAGCGCCGGAATGATCGCCGCCTTGACCACCGCGGCATAGGGAATGGTCAGCGTCTCGGCCATGATGAAGGCAACCGCACCCATCACCGGAGGCATGATCTGGCCGCCCATCGACGAGGTCGCCTCGACGGCTCCGGCGAAGGCCGAGCGGAAGCCGAAGCGCTTCATCAGCGGGATGGTGAACTGGCCGCTGGCCACCACGTTGGCGACGCCGGAGCCGGAAATGGTGCCCATCAGCGCCGAGGACAGCACGCAGACCTGCGCCGGGCCGCCGCGCCATGAGCCGACCAGGCCAAGTGCAAAATCGTTGAACAGCGCGATCATGCCGGCGCGTTCGAGAAAGGCGGCGAAGACGACGAAGATGAAGATGTAGGCGGCCGAGACATAGATCGGCGTGCCGTAGATGCCTTCGGTGCCATAGGCGAAGGTGTCGACGAGCTGGGCGAAATCATAGCCGCGATGGATGAAAGGCGGTGGCAGATGATTGCCGGCAAATGCGTAGGCGAGAAAGATGAACGCAATAACGGCAAGCGGCAGTCCCATCAACCGCCGCGCCGCCTCGAAGACCAGCACGACCAGCACCGCGCCGACGATCAGGTCAGGCGTGGTGAGGAAGCCAGAGCGGCGGATGAGGTCGGCATAGAATACCCAGTTGTACAGACCGGTGGCGAAGCCGAGCACGCCGAGAGTCCAGAAGACTGCTTTCGCCGGGACGCCTTTGGCACGCAGATTGGCGATCAGGGCAAAGCCGAGCAGCAGCAGGAAGCCGACATGCATGGCGCGCACGACCTGGCTCGGCAGGCTGCCGTAGGCGGCGATGTAGATCTGGAAGATGGAGAAGGCGACGGCGATAAAAAAAGCCGCCTTGCCGGCGATGCCTTCGCCGAAGCCCGGTGGCAGGCCTTCGACAGCGATTTCGGCTGTGGTGGAAAGAACGGTCGGGGTTTCGGTCATTGGCGGGGTTCCTGGGGGGCGTCCCTCTCCCTTGAGGGGAGGGTGGACAGCCGCCGAAGGCGGATGGACGGGTGGGGTAACCTCAACTGCCTCGACCTTTGCCTGAACGATGGAGCGCGTCGCCGAGGACCCCTCCCGGCCCTGCGGGCCACCCTCCCCTCAAGGGGGAGGGATGGCGCCTTACTTCACCAATCCCTTTTCCTTGTAATACCTCTCGGCGCCTGGATGCAGCGGCACCGGCATGCCGTCGAGCGCCTTGGCCGGGTCGATCGCCTTGGCGGCGGCATGGGCAGCGGTGAGCTGGTCGAGATGCTCGAACAGCAGCTTGGTCATCTGGTAGGCGGTCTCGTCGGAGACATCGGCGCTGGTGATCAGGAAATTACCGACGGCGGCGGTCGCGACATCATCGGTCTGGCCCTCATAGGTGCCTTTCGGGATGACCACGGAAAGATAGGGCGAGCCGATCTTGGCGACGTCCTCCGCCGGCACGGCAACGATGTTGACCGGGACCGAGGTGGCGAGGTCGCGGATCGAGGCAACGCCCAGGCCAGCCGATTGCAGCGTAGCGTCGAGCTGGCGGTTCTTGATCAGCTCCACCGATTCGGCGAAGGGCAGATATTCGATCCGCCCGAGGTCTTCGTATTTCAGCCCGGCAGCGGCGAAGATCGTGCGGGCGTTGAGCTCGGTGCCCGAGGCCGGCGCGCCGACCGACAGGCTCTTGCCCTTGAGGTCGGCGAGCGTCTTGATGCCGGACTCCTTGCTGGCGACGATCTGGATGTAGTTGGGATAGATGGCGGCAATGCCGCGCAGCTTGTCGAGCTTGCCTGGGAAGCCGGCTTCGGTATTGCCCTCGGCGGCCAGCTTGACGGAATCGCCGAGCGCAAAGGCGATCTCGCCCTTGCCCTGTTGCAGCAGGTTGAGGTTTTCGACCGACGCTTTCGTCGCCTGCACCTGGGTACGCGCGCCTTCGATGCCCTTGCCATAGATCTCCGACAGCGCTACGCCGAGCGGATAGTAGACGCCCGACGTGCCGCCGGTCAGCACGTTGATGAATTCCTGTGCCTTGACCGATACCGCGCCAAGGCCAAGCGACAGCGCCAGCGCGCCGGCTGCAACAAATTTCGTCCTGAAATTGAGCATGCGATTTCCTCCCTGAAAATGCGCCGCCGTGCCCTCCTCAGCGGCACGAAGCGAAGCGAGTTTAGACAGCGGGCGGGAAATGCCAACCCGCAATAGCAGCGATTAGACGAACGGCTAGGCGATGCCGTAACACATCGGCGCTTGCGCGAGATCGCATCGCGGCCGAAAGATTTTTCCAGCGCCTGTCGAAATCGGGCAGGGCCGCGCGACATACGTCCGGCTCGCAACGATGCGGCCTTCGAGAAACGGGAGAAGACCATGCGATATATGCTTTTGATCTACGGAAACGAAGCGGGGATGGCGGCCGCGCCGGCAGATGCGGTGACACAGATGTCGAGCGCCTATGTCGCCTACACCGAAGCGCTGAAGAAATCGGGCGCCTGGCTCGCCGGCGACCGGCTGAAGCCGACGCAATCCGCTACCTCGGTGCGGATGGCCAATGGCAAGACCAACGTGCTCGACGGCCCCTATGCCGACACCAAGGAGCAGCTTGCCGGTTTCTATATGATCGAAGCGGAGGACGTCGACGCGGCTATTGCCTGGGCGGCGCGCTGCCCGGGCGCCAGCACCGGCACGGTAGAGGTGCGGCCGATCTGGGAACTCACCATGTGATGCCTGAACTGCCCGACACCGCACGGGCGGCGGCGGAAGCGGCCGCCCGGCAAAGCTACGGCAAGCTGGTCGCCTATCTCGCCGCACGCACGCGCGACGTGGCCGCTGCCGAGGACGCCTTGGCCGATGCCTTTGCAGCGGCGCTCGAGCGTTGGCCACAGGCGGGCGTGCCCAACAAGCCGGAAGCCTGGCTGCTGGCGGTGGCGCGCCGGCGCCGCGTCGACGCGCTCAGACGGCGGCTGACAAGCGAGGCGGGCCGCGACCACCTCAGGCTGATCGCGGAGGAGATGGAGGCACGCATGGCCGACGAAGACCTGCCGGACGAGCGGCTCAGGCTGATGTTTGCTTGCGCTCATCCGGCGATCGAGGCCGGTATCCGCGCGCCGATGATCCTGCAGACGGTTCTGGGCTTCGACGCAGCGACCATCGCCTCGGCCTTTCTTGTCTCGCCGGCCACGATGAGCCAGCGCCTGGTGCGCGCCAAGGCCCGCATCCGCGAGACCGGCATTCCGTTCCGCGTGCCGGAGCGGGCCGAACTCGGCGAGCGGCTGGGCACCGTTCTGGAAGCGATCTACGCGGCGTTTGCCGAAGGCTGGTCCGACCCCGCCGGCACCGAAGCGCAGCGGCGCAATCTCGCGACCGAAGGCATCTGGCTCGGCCGGCTGGTCGCCTCGCTGCTGCCGGATGAGCCGGAAGCACTCGGCCTGCTGGCGCTGATGCTGTTCGCCGAAGCGCGGCGCGCAGCGCGGCGCAATGCGGCAGGCGACTATGTGCCGCTAGCGGAGCAGGATCTTGCACTGTGGGACGATACAATGATCGACGAAGCGGAGATGCTGCTCGGGCGCACCGCGGCCAAGGGCGTGGTCGGCCGCTACCAGCTCGAGGCCGCCGTGCAGTCAGCCCATGCGACAAGGCGGCTGACCGGCGGCACCGACTGGGTCGCGATCAAGGAGCTCTACGACGCGCTGTCGGTGATTGCCGGCTCGCCGGTGGTGTCGATCAACCGTGCGGTGGCGATTGCCGAGGCCGAAGGTGCTTCGGCAGGATTGGGCGCCCTTGATCAACTCAGCGGCGACAAGCGGCTGTATGACTATCAACCTTACTGGGCCGCCCGAGCGGGCCTGCTGGCAAGACTCGGCAGAGTTCCGCAAGCGAGCGAGGCCTATGACCGGGCTATCGGCCTCGAACGCGATCCGGCCGTGCGCCGGTTCCTGCAGGAACGACGGGCAGGTCTCGACCGCGCGGAAAGACACTGAGACAAGGCGGAGTGCTTAGGCCGGCCACATGTCGTGGGAAGCATTCAGCCTCTTTATCACCCGATGTTCCCGCAAATTGGCCCACAGGCGTTCGATGTTCGGCCAAGCGGTTGGAATCTTCGCGACCTCGGGATGCCAAGCCACCAACATGACGAGATAGATGTCGGCCAGCGAGAGCCGGTCGCCGACCAGCCAGTCGCGGCCTTCGAGGGCGGCATCGAGAATGGCGAAGCCGCGATCCATTTCCGAGACCGCCGCCTGTTTGACGGCTTCCACGCCGCCGGGACCTGTCGTGTAGCGATGAGCGTAGAAGAACCGCAGGTCAGCCGAATAGATGACGGAGGACATGAAAAACATCCAGCGCAGGAAGTCGGCACGGTCAGGTGTGTTCGCTGCCGGCGCTAGAGCTGCTTCCGGATAGCGTTCGGCGAGCAGGATGCAGATTGCCGCCGACTCGGTCATCGAATGCCCGTCCGGCAAGACCAGGACCGGGACCTGGTTCAAGGGATTGATGTCGAGGAAGGCCTGGTTGGGTCGGCCTTTTGGAACATCGATCTGGTCGAAAGGCACTCCCGCTAAAGCAAGCGCCGCCTCGACGACAAAGCCGCCGGTATTGGCACGCGTATAGAGCTTGTACATGAAGTCCTCCACCTGCCGGTGCAGCGACGATTTGATATGGAAGTGACTCGCCGCTCAAGCGAACGACGCCCGCCACAGGTGGTTTTTCAGCAGTCCACGCCGAAGCGTCGAAACAGAACTTTTTATGCCGGAGGGGCAGCGCGAAGGATCGCTACGAACCGGCCAAAAACTCCTGTCCAGACTCTAAGCACCCAATCCCTCGAATAGGATCGTGGAGAGATAGCGCTCGGCGAAGGAGGGGATGACGACGACGAGGTTCTTGCCCTTGTTCTCCGGCCGCGAGCCGACGACGATCGCCGCCTGCAGGGCGGCACCCGACGAGATGCCGACCGGTACACCTTCGAGACGGGCGACGAGCCGTGCATTGGCGACCGAATCCTCGTTCGAGACCTTGACGATCTCGTCGTAGATCGTCGTGTCGAGGATTTTTGGTGCGAAGCCGGCGCCAATGCCCTGGATCTTGTGCGGGCCGGGTTGGCCGCCGGACAGTACCGGCGAGGCCTCCGGCTCGACGGCGACGACATGCACCGAGGGCTTGCGCTTCTTCAGCACCTGGCCGACGCCGGTGATGGTGCCGCCGGTTCCAATGCCGGCAACGAAGATATCGACTTCGCCATGGGTGTCGTTCCAGATTTCCTCGGCTGTGGTGCGGCGATGGATTTCCGGATTGGCCGGGTTCTCGAATTGTTGCGGAATGACGGCATCGGGCAGCGTCGCGGCCAGCTCGTCGGCCTTGGCGATGGCGCCCTTCATGCCTTTCGGCCCTTCGGTCAGCACCAGCTCGGCGCCGAGCAGCGCCAGCATTTTGCGGCGCTCGACCGACATGGTTTCCGGCATCGTCAGGATCAGCTTGTAGCCTTTGGCGGCGGCGGCAAAGGCGAGCGCGATGCCGGTATTGCCCGAGGTCGGCTCGATAAGCGTGGTCTTGCCGGGCGTAATCCTCCCAGAAGCCTCCAGTGCCTCGATCATCGACACGCCGATGCGGTCCTTGACCGAAGCGATCGGGTTGAAGAATTCGAGCTTGGCCAGCAGATTGGCGACGACACCCTTCTCCCTGGCGAATTTGTCGAGCCGCACCAACGGCGTGTCGCCGATCGTCTCGGTGATCGAATTATAGATGCGGCCGCGGCCGGGCACGTGTGTGGGGGTGGCGGGTTTGTTCATTGATTTTCCTCCCAGAGGTCAAGCGGCAAGAGTCGGGCGGGCATAAGATAGAGCCATCCGCCGCGCAAGATAGGCTGTCGATCGAAAATATCCGAGTGAAGTTCGTGCCGAATACCCCGCCTTGGAAAGGTGTGACAATTCCTGGCCGGCTTGGCGAAAGAGGTCTATTGGCGGGCGGCGATAGCTGCCGCTGCCCCGATCATGAAACCGGCGGCGGTGCGATTGAGTGCCCTCAGCGCCCGCGGCGACTTCAGGAACCAGCGCGCCTTGGCCGCGAGCGCCAGATAAGGCACCAGCACCACGAGCAGGACGACGATGGTGAGCGCGACAAGGATGCCGTAATCGACCAGCGTGATCGTCTTCAGATCGACGATGGTCGGGGTGATGGCGAGGTAGAAGATCATCGTCTTCGGATTGCCGAGCGTGACGGCGAGACCAGCTACAAAGCTGGATGCCAACCCGCCCTTGCCTTTCTTCGCCTCCACCGTTTCGGGCGTGATGCCGCTCGTCCAGAAACGCCAGCCAAGAAAAGCGAGGTAGGCGACGCCCAGCCATTTGATGACCAGAAAGACCATGCCAAAGGTCTGTGCGACGAAAGCCAGGCCGAGCACCACGGCCGTGAGATAGGTCAGGTCGCCGAGCATCAGCCCGAAGGACATGGCCAGCGACGCGCGGAAGCCCGAACCCAGCGCTCGCGCAACGAGCGCGGTGACGCCGGGGCCGGGGATGGCTGCGGCGATGCCGAGGGCAGCACTATAGGCGAGGAACCCGGTGAGCGTCATGATTCGCGCTTGTCGCACAATGTGGAAGTTGGGTGAATTCCCTCGGCCCGGATTCGATTGCGCCAGCGCAGCAGGCGACACCGCCGTTCAAGAGCGGCCGTCTTCGTAGGTAACGCGCCAGATGGTGCCGTTGCCGTCCTCGGTGACGATCAGCGAGCCGTCCTTGGCGATGGCGATACCGACCGGGCGGCCCCAGACGGCGTCGTTCGAGATAACGAGGCCGGTCATGAAGTCCTCATATTCGCCGGTCGGCTTGCCATCCCTGAATTTGAGCCTCACCACCTTGTAGCCGGTCCTGGCGCCACGGTTCCACGAACCATGCATGGTGACGAAGGCGTCACCCTGATAATCCGCCGGAAAGTTGTTGCCGTCGTAGAAGGCTATGTTCATCGGCGCCGAATGCGCCTGCATCAGCACGTCGGGGACAGTGGCCTTGCCGGCGAGGTCGGGCCGCTCGCCCTGATGGCGCGGATCCTCGTGATTGCCGATGTAGTACCAAGGCCAACCATAGAATCCGCCGTCCTTGACTGCAGTTGCAAATTCGAACGGCACATTGTCGCCGAGTTCGTCGCGCTCATTGACGACGCACCACAATGCGCCGGTGGCGGGCTGCACGGTCATGCCCGTACAGTTGCGCAGGCCGGTGGCGACAGTTCGGGGATTTTTCCCATCCGGGTCGAAGGCGAGCACATCGGCACGGCCGTCCTCGGAGCCCCAGGCCGCACCGAGCGGCTTTGAGTTCACCCAGGCGTCCAAGCCATCATCCGGCTCCTCCATGTCCTCGCCGACGTTCGACGCGGAGCCAACCGACAGATAAAGCGTCTTGCCGTCCGGCGAGAAGGCGATGTCGCGGGTCGTGTGACCACCCGACGGGATTTCCGCGACAATGGTTTCTGGTTTGCCGGATGCCTTCAGGTCGCCGTCGCGATAAGGAAAGCGGACGATGCTGTCGCTGTTTGCGACATAGACCCATTGCGGCTTGTCTCCTGGCGGATAGAAGGCGATGCCGTAGGGATAACTGAGCCCCTTGGCGAAGATCGCTTTCTCGATGGGCTTGGCGCTGTCCTCGGCGAGACGGTAGACACGTATCTGGTCGGCATGGCTGTTGGCAACGAACAGGTCGCCATTCGGAGCGACGCGCACGACGCGCGGATTGACGATGCCGGATGCGATCAGTTCGGCCGAAAAGCCCGGCGGCAAATCTGGCTTGGCGCTTTCGGGCCGTTCCGCCACGCCGGCGCCGTTCGAAGCGGATTGGGCGGGATCGGCTGGCGGCATGTCTTGCGCCCCGATCAGGCGGCGGGTGCCAGGCCTGTCGGCGTGCCAATCGCCAAAAGCGGCTTCGCCTTTGAGCACCTTCTGATCCGCCTGCTGGGCGGCTGCCGGTGTCGCAACAAGGAGAGCAGCGGCAATGGCCGCAAAGCCGCCAGATCGGATCATCAACGTCCTCCGGGATTCGCCTCGAAAAGGGCAAACGGGATGAGGCATTGGTCGTTCCAAGCGGCCGTCCAGCACACGAGGATTTGAAGCCGAACCCCGATTCACTTGCCGGCGGCGTAGAAATCGTCGTCGAGGCGCTTTTCCAGCGCGACCAGATCGGCCGGCAGCGGCAAGCCCATGGCCCGCATCTCTTGCAGCTTCTCGCGCAACTGCTCTTGCACCTCGTGCTGATCCTCTGGCTGGTTGATCATTTCTTCGAGCAGCAGGCTGATCTGGGCCTTGAACGATTCCAGCGCCATTCTTTTTCTCCTTGCGGCAGGCCGCGGCGGCTCCTAGCGCAGCATGCGCGAAATCAGCTGCGCGGTATAGTCGACCATCGGTACTATGCGCGCATAATTCAGCCGCGTCGGCCCGATGACGCCGAGCGCACCGACGACGCGGGCGTCCTTGTCGCGATAGGGTGCCACCACCAGTGATGAGCCCGACAGAGAAAACAGCTTGTTTTCCGAACCGATGAAGATGCGCACGCCCGGGCCCTCCTCGGCGAGGTCGAGGAGCTGGATCAGTCCGTCCTGGGTTTCGAGATCCTCGAAGAGATGCCGCAGCAATTCGATGTCGGCCTGGGCAGTGACGTTTTCCAGGAGATTGGCGCGGCCGCGCACGATAAGCCGCCCAGGCACCCCGCTTTCGGCGCCTGCCCAGACCGCCAGGCCCTTCTCGACCAGATCCTGTGAAAGCGTATCGAGGGCTGCCCTGGTCTCTTCCTTGATGCGGGCGATCTCGACCCGCGCTTCGGCCAGGGTGCGGCCGCGAATATGGGCGTTGAGGAAATTGGAGGCTTCGTGCAATTGCGAGACGGTGATGCCGGCGGGCAGATCGACGACGCGATTTTCGACGTCGCCGTTCTGCGAGACCAGCACGGCCAACGCCTTGGTCGGCTCGAGCTGGATGAATTCGATGTGCTTCAGCGCCACCTCGTTCTTGGCGGCGAGCACAAGGCCGGCGCCGCGCGACATGCCGGACAGCATCTGGCTGGCCTCGGTCAGCATATGCTCCAGCGTCGCGCCCGAGCCGGAGGCGCGCACCTGCGCCTCGATGGTGCGGCGCTCCTCGTCGGAGAGGTCACCGAGTTCCATGAACGCATCGACGAAGAAGCGCAGGCCAGCCTGGGTCGGCAGACGGCCGGCCGAAATATGCGGCGCATAGATCAGGCCGAGATGCTCGAGGTCGCTCATCACGTTGCGGATGGTGGCCGGCGATAGCGACGACGGCAGGATGCGCGACAGGCTGCGCGAGCCGACCGGCTCGCCATCCCTCAGATAAGAATCGACGATGCGCCGGAAGATGTCGCGCGAACGCATGTCGAGCGATTGAAGCGCGGGCGATTGCAGCGCGTGCGACGGGAGCACGTGCGATTGCGAACCGGGATCGACTGCCTTGGTCATTTCGAGCCAAAAACCTCCGGCCCGAAGATATAGACTTCCGCGGCGTCGGCGCAACCGGTCCATTTTCCTTTGCGCCTCACGCCCCGTGCGGCTACAAGCCGGCCAAGATCCCGAAGAAAGAAAGAAGCCTGAATGCGCCCTTCCAAACGCCAGTTCGACGAAATGCGCCCCATCTCCTTCGAGCGCGGCGTCTCCAAGCATGCGGAAGGCTCGTGCCTGGTGAAGTTCGGCGATACGCATGTGCTGTGCACGGCCAGCCTGGAGGAAAAGGTGCCGGGTTGGATGCGCAACTCCGGTAAGGGCTGGGTGACGGCGGAATACGGCATGCTGCCGCGTTCGACCGGCGAGCGCATGCGCCGCGAGGCTTCGGCCGGCAAACAAGGCGGCCGCACGCTGGAGATCCAGCGGCTGATCGGCCGCTCCCTGCGCGCCGTGGTCGATCTGCAGGCGCTCGGCGAGCAGCAGATCACCGTCGACTGTGATGTGATCCAGGCCGATGGCGGCACGCGCACCGCTTCGATCACCGGCGGCTGGGTGGCGCTTTACGATTGCCTGCGCTGGATGGAAGCCCGCCAAATGGCGAGCCTGGGCAAGGTGCTGAAGGATCACGTTGCGGCGATCTCCTGCGGCATCCATGATGGTCAGCCGGTCATCGACCTTGACTATATCGAGGATTCCTCGGCCGGAACCGACGCCAATTTCGTCATGACCGGCAAGGGCGGCATCGTCGAGATCCAGGGCACGGCCGAGGGCGAACCGTTCTCGGAAGAGCAGTTCGCGGCCTTGATGGGGCTGGCCAAGAAAGGCATTCAGCGCCTGGTCAGCCTGCAGCAGATGGCGGTGGACTGATCTTCAGGTTATGACGATGAGGGTGACGATCCTGTGACTCCTTCCGCAATCCTGGAATCAGCACTCTACGTGACGGATCTCGCTGCCGCGGAACGGTTCTATTCGGGCGTCCTCGGGCTCGATCCGCTCGGCAAGGTCGAGGGCAGGCATCTCTTCTTCCGCTGCGGCGACGGCGTGCTGCTTATCTTCAATGCCGAGGCGACGAAAGTGCCGCCGCCGGCCGACGCCAGGCTGCCAGTGCCGCCGCATGGCGCCGTCGGCGAGGGCCATCTCTGTTTCGCCGCAAGCGCCGACGAGATCGTGCGCTGGAAAGCGCACCTGGAAGCAAAGAGCATCGCCATCGAAAGCGAGTTCGAGTGGCCGCAAGGCGGCCGCTCGATCTATATTCGCGACCCCTCGGGCAATTCGATCGAATTCGCCGAGCCAAGAATTTGGGGCATCTGATGCATTCGCCAACTGTTCATTCGCTTGATGGGCATAAGATCGTCGTCGCAAGCCACAATGCCGGCAAATTGCGCGAATTCGCCGATCTGATGGCGCCGTTCGGCATAGAAGCGAAGTCGGCCAAGGAGTACGGCTTGCCGGAACCGGACGAGACCGGCACCACTTTCGAGGAGAACGCCCTCATAAAAGCCTTGGCCGCTGCCAAGGCCACTGGATTGCCGGCGCTGTCGGACGATTCCGGCCTATGTGTCGATGCGCTCGACGGCGCACCCGGCGTCTACACTGCCAACTGGGCCGAGACGCCGGACGGCCCCCGCGACTTCGGCATGGCCATGCAGCGCACGGAAGTGGCCTTGCAGGAAGTTGGCGCGATCGCGCCTGCTCAGCGCAAGGGCCGCTTTGTCGCGGTCATCTGCCTAGCCTTTCCCGACGGCCAGGCTGAATATTTTCGCGGCGAGGTCGAAGGTACGCTGGTATGGCCGCCGCGCGGCGAACTCGGCTTCGGCTACGACCCGGTGTTCTTGCCCAACGGGTTCGAAAAAAGCTTCGGCGAGATGACCGCTGAGGAAAAACATGGCTGGAAGCCCGGCCAGCCGACAGCATTGTCGCACCGCGCCCGCGCCTTCCAGAAATTCGCGCAAGCCCGATTGGCCGCCGCATGACCATGCTGCTCGACCGCAGCCCGGGTTTTGGCGTCTACATCCACTGGCCGTTCTGCGCGGCCAAGTGCCCCTATTGCGACTTCAACAGCCATGTCCGCCACCAGCCGGTCGACCAGGAGCGTTTTGCGCGCGCCTTCGAGGCCGAGTTGGCGACCATGCGCGGCCGCACCGGGCCGCGCGAGGTGACAAGCATCTTTCTCGGTGGCGGTACGCCGTCGCTGATGAAGCCGCAGACCGTGGCGGCGGTGCTGGATGCCGTGGCGAAGAACTGGACGGTACCAGATGGCATCGAGGTGACGCTGGAGGCCAATCCTTCCTCGGTCGAGGCCGAGCGCTTTCGCGGCTATCGCGCGGCGGGCGTCAACCGGGTGTCGCTTGGCGTGCAGGCGCTGAACGACAAGGATCTGCGCTTTCTCGGCCGTTTGCACAATGTCGATGAGGCCCTGCATGCGATCGGCCTGGCGCGCGAGATTTTCCCACGGTTGTCCTTCGACCTGATCTACGCGCGGCCGGACCAGACGCCTGAAGCGTGGCAGACGGAACTCGAGCAGGCGATCGGCCACGCCGCCGACCATCTGTCGCTGTACCAGCTGACCATCGAGGAAGGCACGCCGTTCCATGCACTGCATGCAGCAAGGAAATTCATCATTCCAGACAACGATGTTGCCGCCGATCTCTATGCGTTGACGCAGGAGATCACCGCCGCGCACGGACTGCCGGCCTACGAGATTTCCAACCACGCCAGGCCCGGCGCTGAAAGCCGGCACAATCTCACCTACTGGCGCTATGGCGAATATGTCGGCGTCGGTCCCGGCGCGCATGGCCGTTTCGTCGAGAGCGGGCGGCGCGTGGTGACAATCGCCGAGAAAATGCCGGAGACCTGGGCCAATCTGGTCGAGGCCAAGGGCCATGGCGTCACCGGCGGCGAGATCCTAACGCGATCGGAAGAAGCCGACGAGTTCCTGCTGATGGGGCTGAGGCTGGCGGAAGGCATCGACCTTTCCCGCTACGAGGCGTTTTCCGGGCGCGGCCTGTCGACGGCACGGCTGTCGGTGCTGCAGGACGAAGGCCTGGTGGCGCCGATCGGCAATGCCCGCCTGCGCGCCACGCCGGCCGGCATGATCGTGCTCGATGCCGTCGTGGCGGATCTGGCCAGATAGTACCGGTGAAGAACGTTCTCTTCGTCTGCAGCCAGAATCGCTTGCGCAGCCCGACGGCGGAGCAGGTGTTTTCCGGTCGCAGGGACATCGACGTCGCTTCGGCCGGCACCAATCACGATGCCGACACTCCGTTGACGCACGAACTTGTCGCCTGGGCCGATATCATCTTCGTGATGGAAAAGGCGCACCGCGGCAAACTGCAGCAGAAATTCAGGGCCAGTCTAAGGAAGGCTCGGGTGATCTGCCTCGATATTCCCGACGACTATGAATTCATGGACCCGGAACTGGTCCGGTTGCTGGCGGTGAAGGTATCGCGATATCTCTGAAGGCTGTCGCGCTACTGCGCCTTCGTCATCCTCGGGCTTGACCCGAGGATCCATGCCGCTACCCTTGTCGAAGAATGCTGCGGTAGAATAATTCTGAACTGTCGAAACGCTTGAATATTACGGCATGGATCCGGGCGTCTGCGCCGCGTCGCTGCGCTCCTTGCTCCGTCCCAGGATGACGAAAAGAGGATCAAGCGTCGTGCTTGAAACGACGCTTGCCGCGGTCCTTCTCGGCATGCGCTTCTCCGGAGCGGGTCTGCTTGATCTCGCTCTTGTCGCGCGGGGCAGAATGCTGGTCGCCTGTGGGATGTGATGCTGCGCCATCGCGGGCGCTTTTTGTTTCGAGACGGGTGATGAAAATATCGAAGCGATTGGGCATCGTCCGGTCAGTGCTCCGTCGTGCTGTCGGTTTCGGTTACGGGCTTGCTCTCTGCCAATGGCTGGCGTGCGAGCGGTTTCCTGGCCTCGCCATCCGCGTTGCCACGCAGGCTCTTGTCGCCTGGCGCGGCGAAGCGCTTGCGGCCGGCATAACAGGGTTCGAAAACGTCCTGTATCGTAAGGCTGTCCATCCTGCTCCTCCCGAGATCAGGGTTAAAATTCGCCGGCAACGGTTTCGTTCCCTACTATGGCAAAGGCATGGCGGCCGGTTCACGTCGGGACCCCGTTTGGAACCGGGCGTTTGCAACCCAGGCTTTTGCAACCAGGCGTGAGCCGTGCCAAACAGGGTCGAACGGAGTTGTGCAGGTGACCGGCGAATTGGCCAAACGCAGTTATGTGGTCGGGCAGACCGAGATCGCCGCCCGGCCGCTCGAGCCGGCGCTCTATCTGGTGGCTACGCCGATCGGCAATCTCGCCGACATCACGCTGCGCGCGCTGGAAACGCTCGCCGCCGCAGATATCGTCGCCTGCGAGGACACGCGTGTTTCGCGCGTCCTGCTCGACCGCTACGGCATCCGCCGCCGCACCACCGCCTATCACGAGCACAATGCCGCCGAGGCCGGGCCGAAGCTGATCGCGGCACTGCTGGCCGGGCAGAGCGTAGCCCTGATCTCTGATGCCGGCACACCGCTCATCTCCGATCCCGGCTACCGGCTGGTTGGCGAGGCGCTGGAACGCGGCATTCGTGTCGTGCCGATCCCCGGACCGTCGGCGCCACTTGCCGCTCTGACGGCATCCGGCCTGCCTTCGGACGCCTTTCTGTTTGCCGGCTTTCTGCCGGTGAAGACCGGCCAGCGGCTGACGCGGCTGGAAGCGCTGAAGGCGGTGCCGGCAACGTTGATCTTCTTCGAATCGCCGCGCCGGCTGGCCGAGACGCTCAGTGCCATGGTCGAGGTGCTGGGCGGCGCCCGCAAGGCGGCGATCGGCCGCGAGCTGACCAAGACTTTCGAGGAGATGCGGACCGGCACCCTGCAGTCACTCGCCGGCCATTACGCGGCAGCCGATACGCCTAAGGGCGAAATCGTCATCTGCGTCGGCCCGGCCGATGCGGTCGCTGATGAGCCTGAAGACATCGACCGGCTGCTGCTTTCGCTGGCGGCCGAGATGCCGGCCTCCAAGGCGGCGGCGGAAGCCGCCAAGATGACGGGTGGCCAAAAACAGACGCTCTACCGACGGCTGCTCGACCTCAGGAATGCCGGAAGAGACGGGGCCGGCGGAGACCGCGATGGCTGAACGGCGGAGCGCCAGCCGGCAAAAGGCCTACCGGCGCGGCCATCACGGTGAATGGCTGGCGGCGGCGGCGCTGATGCTGAAGGGCTACCGGATTCTTGCCCGCCGCCACCGTACCAGGTTTGGCGAGATCGACCTGATCGCGCGGCGTGGCGATTTGGTGCTGATCGTCGAGGTCAAGGCACGCCGTACGCTGATCGAGGCGATGGAGGCCGTCGGCCGCGAATCGGAGCGCCGCATCGAAGGCGCGGCCGATTTCTGGCTGTCGCGCCAATCCGACTACGGAAAATTATCGGTGCGCTTCGACATGGTGGCGGTATTGCCGTGGCGCTGGCCGGTGCATGTCGAGAACGTTTTTTACGGGGGGAACTAGGTCATTCCCGAAGTGGGGTCGGTTTTGCCGCGATCTCCGGTTCAGATTCGATTGCCTGTCGTCTCGTCGATGGGAACAAGCAAGTAGCGCCATTTGCTGCCTGGATCATGTGCCGACGCTCACCTGGATTCGCTCAATCGATCGGTTTGTCGACCTGGTCTCCGCCCAGCACTGACTGGAACAAAAGCGTTCCTGCGTTGTTCTCCAACCGTCCTGATGTTCGACGGGCTGGTTCAAATGCCGATCAGGGCAGTCCTCGTGGCAGGCGTGCGAGGACAAGGGATGGCGAGGCAAATGGATCCTGACGATCTCAACCAGGAACGGATCGTCACCGTGTTCGGCGGAACTGGCTTTCTCGGGCGCAGGATCGTGACGCGGCTCCTGGAAAGGGGTTTCACGGTGCGCGCCGCATCTCGCCATCCGGCTCGCGTGGCCCTGGTCTTTTCCTCGATTACAAGGATGCCCGATATTGGATGCGTCCTCGATTGGGTCGGCCATTACCGGATCACAGGCGGTCGTGAATGCTATCAGTCTTTACGTCGAGCAGGGCGTCCAGACCTTTGAACGCGTCCATGTGAAAGCCGCGGCCGATCTCGCTGCCGTGTCGCGCAAGGTCGAGATCGATCAGTTCGTCCAGATTTCAGGGATCGGCTCCGATCCTCAATCGGATTCGAATTATATAAGGGCACGTGGGCGCGGAGAAGTTGCCGTGGGAAACGCATTTCCCGGCGCTTTCATTGTGCGTCCCGCCGTCATGACAGGACCTGACGACGCTTTCCTCACGACCATTGTGAGGCTGATACGCCTCCTGCCGGTCTATCCGCTGTTCGGCGATGGTGGCACACGGCTTCAGCCGGTCTATGTGGCCGACGTCGCGGAAGCAGTGAGCAGGCTGATCGACGGGCGAAGCCACAAGGGTTCACCCATATTCGAATTCGGCGGCCCGCGCATCTACACCTATAAGGAACTGCTTCGGGAGATCGCCCGACAGCTCGACACGCACGTCAAGCTGATGCCGGTGCCGTTTGCGGTATGGAACGCCTTGGCTAGCGTCGCGGAACTCCTCCCGGCTGCCCCCATAACGCGCAACCAGGTCGATCTCATGCGTCAGGACAATGTGGCAGCAATCGACGTGCCTGGCCTGAAGGAACTCGACATCGAGCCGCGGGGTATCGACGAGGTGATCCGTGCGATCGAACAGCGCCGTGGCGTAGGCTCGCGCTCGTCTCCGCCTTAGCTAGGACGGCCCCCTGATCCTGGCGGGAACCTATCGCCGCGCGACAGGTTGGTCGAGCTTGAAGCCCGTGAAAGAAGGAAAAGAACTATGGCCAGATGCGATCAATGCGGGAATGACTACGATAAGGCTTTCAACGTGACGATGGCCGACGAGACCTACACATTCGACAGCTTCGAATGCGCGGTCCAGAAACTTGCTCCGACGTGTCCGCATTGCGGATGCCGGATCATCGGACATGGCGTCGAACAGGATGACATCATCTACTGCTGCGCACATTGCGCCGCTGAGGAAGGTGCGAGCGCGCTGACCGATCGCGCGCCTTGATGCACCTCCTTTGGCGTCTCCAGGGCGACCATTCCGAATGACTGCGCCGGCTCATCCCTATATGGCCAGTGCTGTCAGCCCGACGACGACCAGCCGAGGTCCAGACGCGCCGAGGTCAAGGCCGCCGCACCTGGACAAGTCGCTCCACAATGCCAGCCACCTCCTCTGGAATGGCCGGTATGGTGCCCGATTTCCGTGTCGACCCGAAATCGAGGCCGGCGAAAAAGAGACCTGGAACAGCGCCGACGCCATCCTCGTGGACGGGCTGGCCGGCCGCATCGAGCGCGCCAGGAAGCCGGACCCATGAGAAATCGCCGGTGAAACCCGTGCACCAGATCACTGATCTGATGCCGCTCGCCGTCCAGTCGAGGGAGCGGATCGGAGGATCGGGCAAGCGCGGGGCAACCGTCTCGGCTGGATCATCCTCGGCCAGGGGCGCATCGAGGCCGGCGCGCTCAATGTATTCGTCGACCAGGCGCTTGGCATTCGCCGAAACCTCGTCGGCAAATCGCATATGGTCGTCGAGTTCGTCGCCGAAGACGAGGCTGCCATTCTCCACGCCCCTGAAGCGGCCGAGCAGCACCACGCCCTGTGCACTCAGCGATTGCAGGCTGATTGTATGGGTCGCGCCGACCAGCGCGCGGGCCTGCAGCTTGCCGGAGGGGAGGACGAGTTCCTTGCGCGGAACGTCGAGAAAACCGGACAGCGTCAGCCATTTAAGTATGTTGCCCCCGCGGTAGCGCCGCACCCAACGGCCGTTGCGGCTGGTCGCCAAAAAGACCGCACGTCCGGCCACCGCCAGATCCTCGGCGATCTGGCCGCCCGACTGGCCGCTGCCGACCACCAGCACCGCGCCATTCTCGAACTCGGCCGGGTTGCGATAAGCCGAAGAATCGACTTGGCGAACTGCCGCCGGCAAGTCCGCCGACCCTGGTGGCCGGACCTGTCGGTTCTGGTCGCCGGTGGCGATCACCACATTGCGCGCCAGAAGCACGCCACGAGCCGCCGTAGTGACGCGAAAGATCCCATCGTCTCTCGTCAGCTCTTGAACCGGAGTTTGGGTGCTTACCGGCAGGCGGTGCCGCTCGGCATAGCCTTCGAGATACGCGACAAATTCGTGGTGGGTTATCGCGCCCCAGGGCTCCGGCCCCTCGTAGGAATCACCGGGTAAGATGGAGCGAATGGTCGGCGAATTCAGTCGAAACGAATTC
The DNA here is from genome assembly GCF_040320105.1 of Mesorhizobium sp. M0778. Classification (NCBI taxonomy): domain Bacteria; kingdom Pseudomonadati; phylum Pseudomonadota; class Alphaproteobacteria; order Hyphomicrobiales; family Phyllobacteriaceae; genus Mesorhizobium; species Mesorhizobium sp. M0778. Next base: position 62,799 of record NZ_JAMYPA010000023.1, read on the forward strand.
CATCGCTGCGTTCGCCACGTTTCGCCGATCCGGCCTCGATCGAGCACACGGTGGTCGCGGCCCTGCCGTTTCAAGAAGTAGCTGACGCCGAGCCCCGCCGGACCGGCGCCAATAACGAGGGCGTCAAGAACTTCGCTCATGCATTCCCCCTGCGAACCATACGTCCACAAGATCGTATGGCTCGGCTTCGGGCAAGAACAGAGTTCCGGCTGGGATTGCGCTATCCGCGCCGGCTCACCCCCAGATTGCCAGCCCCGCCAGGCCGACGATGCCCACGACCAGCCGCCACCAGCCGAACAGCGCATAGCCATGGCGCGAGACATAGTCGAGCAGGAAGCGCACGACGATTAGCGCGGTGACGAAGGCGGCGACGAAGCCGACGGCGATGATAGGCAGGTCGGCACTGCTCAGCACATTGCGGTTCTTGAACAGGTCGAAGGCGAAGGCGCCGACCATGGTCGGGATGGCAAGGAAGAAGGAGAATTCCGCCGCCGCCCGTTTGTCGACCCCGAGCAGCAGCGCGCCGACGATGGTCGAACCCGAGCGCGATGTGCCGGGGATCAGCGACAAGCACTGGAACAGCCCGATCTGCAGATAGAGCCTGGTCGGGAACCGCTCGACATCGTGGTAATATGGCTTCGGCTTCATGCGATCGACCAGCAGCAGGATGACGCCGCCGATGATCAGCATGATGCAGATCAGCCGCGGCGATTCGAACAGCACCGTCTTGATGAAATCATGCGCCAGCGCGCCGACGACGGCCGCCGGCAGGAACGCGATGAGAATGCCAAGGACGAAATGCCGCGTCAGCCGATCGTATGGCAGTTCGAGCAGCATCTTCCAGAGCCGGTGGAAATAGACGCTGAGGATCGCCAATATGGCGCCGAGCTGGATCAGGATCTCGAAGGCCTTGCCGGTCGAATGAAAGCCGAGGAAATGGCCGGCGAGCAGGATATGACCGGTCGAAGACACCGGAATAAACTCGGTCAGGCCCTCGAGCATGCCGAGCAGCAGCGCTTCGACGACGGTCTGGCTTTCCATGGCAACCTCGGCGTTGGAGGGAGGGCTTGAGAAAACGGCTTGCTTGTCACGGCGCGGAACTCCCCCTATAGGTCGCAGCACCCTGACAGCCCCTGAATCGGGCGGCCAAGACTTACCGGCGCAGCCGGCGATTTGCCAGTGCGCTCTATTATCGCGGGACCATGCTAACGCTTTTCCACCATCCGATGTTCGCCAGCTGCCGCTTCGTCCGCCTTGCCTTTGGCGAGTATGGCGAGGAACTGGCACTGATCGAAGAGAAGCCGTGGACGCGGCGCAAGGAGTTCCTGGCGCTGAACCCGGCCGGCACCCTGCCGATCCTGCTTGCCGAGGGCGACGTGCCGATTGTTGGCGCAGTGGTCATTGCCGAATATCTCGACGAGACGCGCGGCGTACTCAAGCGCGACAAGCGGCTATTCGCCGAAGACCCGATGGAACGCGCCGAAATCCGCCGGCTGACCGACTGGTACCTCAACAAGGCGGAAAGCGAGGTTACCCGGCATCTGGTGCGCGAGCGCGTTCTGAAGCCGGTCATGCCGGAAACAGCGGGCGGCGGCTCGCCCGATTCGGCGGCGATCCGCGCCGCCCGCGCCAATATCCGCCAGCACATGAAATACACCAACTGGCTGGCCGGCACCCGTCATTGGCTGGCCGGCAACAAGGTCACCTATGCCGATCTCGCGGCGGCGGCGGCACTGTCGGTGCTCGACTATCTCGGCGAGATCGACTGGCGCGAACACAGCGCCGCGCGCGAATGGTATACAAGGGTGAAATCACGGCCTTCGTTCCGGCCGCTTCTGTCCGACCGGGTGCGTGGCCTGTCGCCGGTGTCACATTATGCGGACCTCGATTTCTGATACGGCAAAGCTGCGCGCGCTGATCGACCGCGAGGCGCGGAACGCCGGCTTTGACGCCGTCGCCGTCACAACGCCCGATGCGATTCCGCGGGCGCCGGAACGGCTGGCCGAATTCGTTGCCGACGGCTTTCACGGCTCGATGGGCTGGATTGCCGAAACGCTCGAGCGGCGAGGCAAACCAGCGGCGCTCTGGCCAGAGGTCCGCTCGATCATCGTGCTGGCGATGAATTACGGCCCCGACCGCGACCCGCGCGACATCCTGGCAAAACGCGATCGCGGCGCGATCTCCGCCTATGCGCAGAACCGCGATTATCATGACGTCATGAAAGGCCGGCTGAAGGCGATCGCCGGCAAGCTTGTTGCGCGCGCCGGCGGCGACGTCAAAGTGTTTGTCGACACCGCGCCGGTGATGGAAAAGCCGCTGGCCGAGGCGGCCGGCCTCGGTTGGCAAGGCAAGCACACCAACCTGGTCAGCCGCGCCCATGGTTCCTGGCTGTTCCTCGGCACCATCTTCACGACGGCCGAGCTGGTGCCGGACGCGCCTGAGGACGATCATTGCGGCTCCTGCCGCGCCTGTCTCGACGCCTGCCCGACGGACGCCTTTCCGGCGCCTTACCGGCTCGATGCGCGGCGCTGCATTTCATACCTCACCATCGAGAACAAAGGACCGATCCCACATGAGTTCCGGGAAAAGATCGGCAATCGCATCTATGGCTGCGACGACTGCCTGGCCGCCTGTCCGTGGAACAAGTTCGCCCAAGCTGCCTCCGAGGCTAAGCTTGCCGCCCGCGCGGACTTGCGCGAACCGCCGCTCGCCGAGCTGCTTTGCCTGAACGACGCTGCCTTCCGCGCGCTTTTTTCGGGCTCGCCGGTCAAGCGCATCGGCCGTGACCGTTTTATCCGCAACGTGCTGATCGCGGCCGGCAATTCCCAGGACTTGTCGCTGGCCGGCGCCGTCCGCGCGCTGCTCGACGATGCCTCGCCGCTGGTTCGCGGCGCCGCGGTATGGGCGCTGTCGCGGCTAGTGCCGGGTCAGGAATTTGCCGAACGTGCCGCAGCCGCTTTGCAAGTAGAAGGTGACGAGGCGGTAAGAGGCGAATGGCTTCTGGCCCTGCCAAAGCCGATCGAGGCCCATACATGACAAAAAAGCAGATTTTCATCTTCGGCGCCGGTTATTCGGGCAGGGCCTTCGCCGGCGCCAACAGGGATGCCGACACAACGATCTTCGGTACAACACGGTCGCTGGAAAAATTCGCGGCGCTGCGGCAAGCCGGTATCGTGCCGCTGCGTTTCGATGGCACGCTGACTTCCGAAATCGGCGATGCGCTTGGGAAGACAACCCATCTCGTCGTCTCGGTCGCGCCGGACGAGGCCGGCGACCCGGTGCTGGGCGCGGCACGCGAGGTGATCGTGGCCAACATGCCGGAGCTCGAATGGATCGCCTATCTCTCCACCGTCGGCGTCTATGGCGACCATGGCGGCAACTGGGTGGACGAGGCCGCCGAATGCCGGCCGTTGTCGAAGCGGTCGGTGATGCGTGTCGCAGCCGAGCAGGATTGGCTGCAACTGGGCCACGACATCCACCGGCCGGTGGCGATCCTGCGGCTTTCCGGCATTTATGGGCCGGGCCGCAACGCCCTGGTCAATCTCGAAAACGGCACCGCCCGGCGACTGGTCAAGCCGGGCCAGGTGTTCAACCGCATCCATTGCGACGATATTGCCGGCGCTCTCTGGCATCTAGCCGAAGGCGATCGCGGCGGCATCTTCAACGTCACCGACGACCTGCCGGCGCCGCCGCAGGACGTCGTCGCCTATGCCGCCAGGTTGATGGGCATCGAGCCGCCGCCCGAAATTCCGTTCGAGACCGCCCAACTTTCGCCCATGGCGCGGTCCTTCTATGGCGAGAACAAGCGTGTCGCCAACGCGGCGATCAAGGCGGCCGGCTATGGCTTTCGCTTCCCCGACTACCGCTCGGCTCTCGACGCCATGTGGGCGAGCGGCGACTGGCGCGACGGCGAGGCGCGCAGTCCGATGAAACGGTCGTGATCGATACGTTGCGCGGGGCGTGGTATGATGCGGTTCAAATCGCGGAGGGGTCCAGCTTGGGGAAGACGTTAAAGCGAGCCTTGCCGGGAAAAACACTGCTGCTGACGGCAGCACTGGCCGTCGCCGGCCTAACGCTTGCCGCGCAAACGGCGAGCGCCGAGCAACGGGCAAAAGAGCTGTTCGGCGCCAAAAAGCTGCCGGCACTCGCAGCAGCGCAATCGATCGGCTTTTATTCCAAAGGCTGTTTTTCCGGCGGCGTCGCGCTGCCCATGGACGGCCGGCACTGGGAGGTGATGCGACCGTCGCGCAACCGCCGTTGGGGCCATCCGGCAATGATCGCGCTAATCGAGAAACTATCACGCGATGCTGCAGCCGACGGCTGGCCGGGCCTGCTGATCGGCGACATCTCGCAACCGCGCGGCGGACCGATGCTTACCGGCCATGCCTCGCACCAGATCGGCCTCGACGCCGACATCTGGCTGACGCCGATGCCCGACCGCAAGCTTTCGACCGAAGAGCGCGAAAACATCAGCGCTACCTTGATGGTCGATGAAAAGACCCATCTGGTAAAGGATGGCCTGTGGACGCCGATGCACACGCGGCTGTTGAGGCGCGCCGCGAGCTATCCCGAAGTCGAGCGCATCCTGGTCAATCCAGGGATCAAGAAGAAGCTCTGCGACACGGTCAAAGGCGACCGCAGCTGGTTGCGCAAGGTCAGGCCGTTCTGGGGCCACGATTACCACTTCCACATTCGTATCGGCTGCCAGCCTGGGTCACCCGACTGCAAGGCGCAGGAAGCGACGGCGCCAGACGATGGCTGCGACCAGGCGCTGGCCTGGTGGTTCACCGAGGAGCCGTGGCGCCCCAACAAGAATCCGGACAAGCCGAAGGCACGCGACGTGATGACGATGGCGAACCTGCCCAGGCAATGCCAGTTCGTGCTCGACGCGCCGGCTCCGGCCTCGGCGGAAGCAGTCACCTATTATGGCGACGGCGTGCCGATCGCGGCCGTACCCGCTCCCGCGGCAGAGCCTTCGCCGCCGCCGACGGTCGCAGCCAGCGCGGCAGCGCTTCCGGCCTCGGCGAACGCCTTTGTGGCGACCCCCGAGATCCGCATTCCGCTGCCGCGGCCACGACCGGGGCACTGATGCGGGCAGCGTGTTCGCTGTCTGCATCCGTGCATCTCCACTTCGAAAACCGATTTCCCTTTTTGCGGTCATGCGCTAGTCAACGAGAGAACGGCGATACGCGTCGGGAACGGACGAGAGCATGCCAGGCGTAAGCGACGACGACACTCTGTTGCGGTTTCCGATTCTGATCGGCGACATAGGCGGCACCAATGCGCGCTTCTCGATCGTGCTTGACGCGAATTCCGAAGCCGGCGAGCCGACGATCGTCCAGACCGCCAACTTCAATACGATCGACGAGGCGATCCAGTCGGCCGTGCTCGACCGCTCGTCGGTCCGGCCGAATTCAGCTGTGCTGGCGGTAGCCGGTCCTGTCGAAAGCGACGAGATCCCGCTTACCAATTGCCCATGGATCGTCAAGCCGAGACAGATGTTCGCCAGTCTCGGTCTCAGCGACGTCGTGGTGCTCAACGACTTCGAGGCGCAGGCGCTGGCCGTCGTCGCGCTCGGCGAAGAGCATATGGAAAAGATCGGCGGTGACGCGCCGGAACTGAATTCCGGGCGGGTAGTGCTCGGCCCGGGAACCGGGCTCGGCGTCGCCGGGCTGGTCTATGCGCTGCATCACTGGATACCGGTGCCCGGCGAGGGCGGCCATATGGATATCGGCCCGCGCTCGCCGCGCGATTTCCAGGTGTTTCCGCATATCGAGAAGCTCGAGGGCCGCATCTCCGGCGAACAGATCCTGTCCGGGCGCGGCCTGGTCAATGCCTACCGGGCGGTGGCCAAGGCGGACGGCAAGCCGTCGCCCTTTACCACGCCCGCCGAGATCACCGCCGCGGCGCTGGCAAAGAACGATCCGGTGGCCGAAGAGGCGCTGTCGATCTTCGTCACCTGCCTGGGACGCACCGCCGGTGACCTCGCTCTGGTGTTCATGAGCCGCGGCGGCGTGTTTCTCACCGGCGGCATCGCGCAAAAAATCCTGCCGGCGCTGCGGACCGGCAATTTCCGCGCCGCCTTCGAGGACAAGGCGCCGCACAGTGCCCTGATGCGCAGCATGCCGGTCTATGTCATCACCCATCCGCTGGCGGCGCTTTTAGGGCTGGCCGCCTATGCCAGAAATCCGTCGCTGTTCGGCGTGCAGACGGCGGGGCGGCGCTGGCGGGTCTAGGACACAAGCTGCGCCGCGACGAAGTTTCGCCGTCCCCGGCCATAGGCAAGCCGCCATTGGGGCGTTAAGAGGTTGCCGAATTGCAGCCCGGCCGAACCGAAACCACAAAGCGCTCCAACTTGACACTTCCAGCACCAACCAAAGGGAAAGTCCGTCCCAGCGAGATCGTGGCGGTGATCCGCCGCATCATCGCCGAGAACAGCCGCGACTATCGCTGGTACTATGCTCTTGCCGTGCTGTGCCTGGTGACGATCGCGGCGACGACCGCCTTCACAGCCTGGATCATGAAGGATGTCATCGATCAGATCTTCTACCAACAGCGCGGCGATCTTATCGCGCTGATCAGCGTGTCGATCCTGGCCGCCTTCATGCTGCGCGGGCTGGCCAGCTACGGCCAGGCAGTGACGCTGGCCAAAATCGGCAACAATCTGGTGGCGCGTTATCAGCGCCGCATCTTCGACCATCTGATGAAGCTCGGCGTCAGCTTCTTCAACGACACCCGCTCGGGCCGGCTCACCGCGCAGATCAACGAGAACGTCAACGGCATCCGCGATCTCCTGTCGATGACGCTGACATCGCTGGCGCGCGATGCCGTGTCGCTTGTCGCGCTGGTCGGCGTCATGATCTGGCAGGACCCGATGCTCTCGGCGATGTCGCTGCTGATCGGCCCGCCTTTGATCTACAGTGTCACCTATCTGATGCGCCGGGTGCGTCGCATCACCCGTGAATCGGTGCAGATCAACTCGCAGCTGATCGGCGCGATGCAGGAAGCGACGCAAGGCATCGCTATCGTCAAGGCCTTCACTCTGGAAGACGAGCTGTCGCGCCGCATCGGCGGCCTCGTCGCGGGCGCCGAGCAGCGGGCAAACAAGATCGCCCGCGTCTCGGAACGGCTGACGCCGATCTCCGAAATGCTGGCCGGCTTCGCCGTCGCCGGCGTCATCGCCTATTCCGGCTACCGGGCGACTGTCGGCGGCCAACCGCCGGGCGCGGTGTTTGCCTTCATCACCGCCCTGCTGCTTGCCTATGACCCCGCCAGGCGGCTGGCGCGTATGCAGGTCGGCATGGAAAAGTCGCTGGTCAATGCGCGCATGATCTACGAGCTTCTCGACCTCGAGCCGCAGCAGGGTGACGTGCCGGGAGCCGCCGAGGCGAAATTCACCTCTGGCGAAGTGCGCTTCAACAATGTGTCCTTCCGCTATGTCGAAGAGGCGCCGGTCCTGCAGGATCTGAGCTTTGTCGCCGCTGCCGGCAAGGTGACTGCCATCGTCGGAGCTTCGGGCGCCGGCAAGACGACGCTGGTTGCGCTGCTGCAGCGCTTCTACGACGTCGAGTCGGGCAGCATCGATATCGATGGCCAGGACATTTCAAAGGTCACCAAGCATTCGCTGCGCGGCTCGATCGCCTATGTATCGCAGCAGCCTTATCTGTTCGAAGGCACCATCCGCGACAACATCCGCTACGGCAGGCTGAGCGCCACCGACGCAGAGATTGAACGCGCCGCCCAACAGGCTGTGGCCGACGATTTCATTCGCCACCAGCCGCAAGGCTATGACACGCCCGTCGGCGAGAACGGCGTGACGCTGTCGGGCGGCCAGCGCCAGCGCGTATCGATTGCCCGCGCAATCGTGCGGCAGGCGCCGATCCTGCTGCTCGACGAAGCCACCTCGGCGCTCGACAACGAGGCCGAGGCCCGCGTCCAGCAGGCGCTGACCCATGTCATGGAAGGGCGCACCACCATCGTCATCGCGCACCGGCTGTCGACGGTGGTCAATGCCGACCATATCATCGTCCTGGAGCAGGGCCGGCTGGTCGAACAGGGCACGCATGCCTCGTTGATGGCCGACCCGCACAGCGTCTATGCGCGGTTCCACCGGGTGCAAGGCAGGAAAGGGCTGGGGCTTGTCGATGACGGCAAGCCAATCCAGACTGCGGCGCAACATGTCCGCGCGAAAAAGGCGGCCGGGAGACATTCATGAGTGACATACCGACCGCGAGTGAAATGGGCCTGGTGGTGGTCGGCGCGGCCGGCCGCATGGGCCAGGCGCTGATCCGCGCCATCCACACCATACCGGGCGCGCGTGTCGCCGGCGCCATCGCGCCGGCCGGATCGCCCCATATCGGCAAGGATGCCGGCGAGCTGGCCGGCGTCGGCCGGCTCGGCGTGGCGATCGGGGACGATCCGCTGCCGGTCTTCGCCAAGGCCGACGGCGTACTCGATTTCACCACCCCGGAAGCGACCGTCGAATTCGCCGGCTACGCGGCGCAGGCGCGCATCGCCCACATCATCGGCACCACCGGCTGTTCGGCCGAAGACAACGCCAGGATCGCGGCCGCCGCGCGGCACGCGACGATCGTCAAGTCAGGCAATATGAGCCTCGGCGTCAATCTGCTGGCGGTGCTGGTGGAGCAGGCGGCGCGCGCGCTCGATGCCGACGATTTCGACATCGAGATCCTGGAAATGCATCACCGGCACAAGGTCGACGCGCCGTCGGGAACGGCGCTGCTGCTCGGCGAAGCCGCCGCTAATGGGCGCGGCATCGACCTTGACGGGAACAGCGTGCGGTCGCGCGACGGTCATACCGGCGTGCGCAAGGCAGGCTCGATCGGTTTCGCCAGCTTGCGCGGCGGCTCGGTCGTCGGCGACCACAGTGTGGTGCTGGCCGGTACCGGCGAGCGCATCACGCTCGCCCACCATGCCGAGGACCGGGCGATCTTTGCCCGCGGAGCAGTCAAGGCAGCCCTGTGGGCGCGCGGCCGCAAGCCGGGCCTCTATTCGATGCGGGACGTGCTCGGCCTGACCAGTTGATCCATAAAATTTGAAGGAGCAAATATGTCGAGAACTCTCGTGCTCGTGCGCCACGGCCAGAGCGAGTGGAACCTGAAGAACCTTTTTACCGGCTGGCGCGACGTCGACCTGACCGAACTAGGCCATACCGAAGCCAAGGCGGCCGGCGCCAAGCTCAGGGCGCGCGGCATGAAATTCGACATCGCCTTCACGTCGTCGCTGATCCGGGCGCAGAAGACCTGTCAGCACATTCTAGACGCTGTCGGCCAGAGCGGGCTCGAGACCATCCGCGACCAGGCGCTGAACGAGCGCGACTATGGCGATCTCTCCGGCCTCAACAAGGATGATGCGCGCAAAAAATGGGGCGAGGACCAGGTGCATATCTGGCGCCGCTCCTACGACGTGCCGCCGCCCAGCGGTGAAAGCCTGAAAGACACCGGCGCACGCGTCTGGCCCTATTACCTGCACGATCTGCAGCCGCATGTGCTGCGCGGCGGTACCGTGCTGGTGGCGGCGCACGGCAATTCGCTGCGCGCGCTGATCATGGCGCTGGACGGCAAGTCGGGCGAGGAGATCGTCAAGCTCGAGCTCGGCACCGGTGTGCCGATCATCTACACGCTCAACGCCGATTCCACGGTAGCGTCGAAGGAAGTGCTGGAGCACTGAGCCGGAGAAGGAACGCGGCTTTCAAAAAAGCGCGTTGACACTCATCCTTTGCCCGCTTAATGAGCGCGCACCAGCCCAGATGGCGGAATTGGTAGACGCGCACGGTTCAGGTCCGTGTTCCGCAAGGAGTGGAGGTTCGAGTCCTCTTCTGGGCACCAAATTCCCGTTTCGAACTTTTGATAAGGTTCAGAAACCCCAAGAAAAAGCCCCGGTTTTGCCGGGCCTTTTTCTTGGCCGGATGTCCTAGGCTGTACGCGTCGACAGCGCACCAGGATTTTCGCTCGAGAGCTTGCGACGACAACGATCCCCTCCTTTTCAGCCGCGAGCTCGGCAGCTGCCTTTTTTGGAAAGCGTGACGTTAACGTCGAAGCTCATGTCGGCTGGGCCGTTGCCGGCACGGCACCCGCCAACAATACAGATGCCGCAATCGTCATACCACCCTGCCTCGTTTCCATATCTCCTCCCGCGAGCCGGCAAACAACGTGAATCCGCCACAGGTGATCGCAGCGAAGACGGGCAGACCATGCGGTGAACTTTCCATCGCCATGCCGGCGATGAGCGGCCCCAGGAGCGCGCCGATACCCCAGGCGATGGAGAGCAACGCATAGATGCTGAGCAATTCTGCGTCCTTGTAAGCCTCGCCGAGCATGGCGACCGTAGTCGTATAGATGCCGACGAAGGCACCTCCCCACAGGAAAAGCAGGGAATAGGCAAACCACGGGTGCAAGAAGGCCAAGGGCCATGCAAGCGCCCCAAGCGCCGATATGGCCGCAAGGGCAATCAGCAGCCACCGGCGATCCATTCGGTCACCGAGCCAGCCGATGGGCAATTGCAGCAGGATCGAGCCGATAAGGAGCACGGTTAACAGGAGCGTCGCTGAATGCTCCGGCCATCCAAGGCGGATGGCATAGAGCGGCAATAGGCTGAGACCGGCCGCTTCCAATGCGGCGTTCAAGACTGAGGAAGCAACCGCCACTGGCGCTAGTTTGAGGTACCGAAACGGATTGCCGATATCCTCGCGCGCTGGCTTGGCTGCATCGGGCCTACCTACGATCAGGACCACGCAAGCGACAAGTGCTATTGCAGCGCCGACAATGAAAGCAAGAGACTCCTCACGTCCGACCAGGACCAGGATGGCAGGGCCAATTGCGGTGCCGCAGGAAAGAGCGGTCATATAGATTGCTATCATTCGTCCCCGGTTTCTCTCACCGGCAAGCTGGTTGAGCCACGTTTCGGAAACGACAAACAGCGTCTCTGACGCCGCTCCGAGAGCCGCACGCAAGGGAAACCAGACCCAAAGAAACGGTGCCAAGGGAAAAAAGACGAACAACCCGCCCGATGCTATTAGAGCTCCCTTCGCCAGCCGCACAAATCCAAGCTGCTGTGCAAGGCGGGGCAGGTAGGGGGCCGCCAGAAGTACACCGATGGCGTACATGGCACTGTTCGCCCCAATAAGGCTTTCGGAATAGCCCGCTTCCGCCAGCTCAAGTGCAATCAGCGGTGCGCTGAGGCCATAGGTCAGCCCGAAGATTGCGGCGGTCAGGATGACGACCGCTGACGTGCGCACAAGCCCGCTCATCATGCAGGCGCCCCGTCGCGCTCGGCCACATGGGCGAGCTTGCGGCCAGTGCTGAACGCGTCGGAGAGCTTGCTTCTCCAGCGCCGGTCGCTGTGCTCAACAACGCTGCGCAGGAGGCGCGTATAGTCCAGAACGAGCCCAGGGGTCCACGTCAAGGCCTCAGCCCGGCCGCGCACGAGCCGCAACAACCAGAATTGCGGGTTGCTGATGATCTTGAAGAGATCCCGCCAAACATGGCCGTTGTACGATGCGCCCTCCAGAGCCGCATCGAGTGCCTGGATAACGGTTGTCGAGCAGTTGCGGGCCGTGAGATTGTAGGTCTTGTCCTGAGAATATGCTTCCCAGAATATCCTCAGGGCTTGCGGATTGAACCTGTGGAACGTCACCTTCTGGTCCGGCTCACACCAGTCGGCCGATTCCTGTGCAAGGGACTCGTTGAACCGCCCAGCTACATCATTCTCATGTCCCGCCGAGAGAATGGCCCGGAAGTCGTCAGGGCTGTGGTCGATGTCGTCGAACGGATAGTGGCTGATGTAAAGGTCCGGTGGCATTTCCAGCGCGGAATGGCCTGTTGAGATCACGCCTTTCTTGTCGACTGCCGCGACATACCGGTCGATTAGAATCCTGCGCTCCGGGTCCTTTATCGAACCGACAGCCGTCCAGACATAGACATTGAGGACCTCGTCCGCCTTGGCCCAGACATCGCCGTTTGCGGGAATGACCGGGCGGGCCACGCGACCCTGCCAGTTTCGGGCCGCATAAAGCGGCAGGGAGGTGATCGAGCCGCCTTCCGGCAATTGCCGTAATGGCAGGGCCATCCGCACAAGTGCATAGCCGGATGTCAGCAGAAGGAGCGCAAAGCAAAATGGAACTGTCAGCTGGTGCGGGACCGGCCAGGACATCAAGATGCCGATGGCCAGGCTGATCTCGATCAGGCCGGCGATAATCCCCACCCGCCAGCGTGGGTTGTGGATCACCAAAGCGGAGCCGATCCGAAAGAGCCCGTCAACCAGGAAGGCAGTGCCGAACACGATTGCCGCGCCGATATTGTTGTCCCAGGGGACGTCGAAGACCAGAAACGCCGCGAACAGAAATGCGATGCCACGCAGCGTATCAATCCAATGCTGGCGAAGTCCGACGGATATGGCCGCGGCAATCTCGACCAGTCCCTCGACTACCAGGAATATGGCGAGCGTATCCAGCGCGACGGAGAGCGCGCCATCGCTCAGATCGAACAGGATGGCAACCCCGACAAGCATCCAGATGACGCCTGCCGCAGTCAGGAGCTGCCAGATGGGTTTCAGCGCACGCGCCCCAAGAAAAAGAAAGACCAGCCGGATCATGATGCTTTTCGGTAACTTGTGGCGCTACGGCGCCATCTGGTTGACGTTTCCGAATATTGGCCGCGGCTTCTCCGCGGTCCCGTCTTCGATCGGTTCCACAAGCTGAACCCATCAGATGTTTAATTACGGAAGCATCGCCGGTCCGTCCCTTCGATCCAGAAGCGATTGGAGGAGAGGCGCCGTTTCCTGACTGTCGCCGGTTCCTGGTCATGACTATCCGTCCGGGTTAGGCAGCGATCTGTCGTTGCGACAGCGCACGAGCGGAAGGATTTCGCCCGAGATTATTCTGGTGATCTTTTGCTGCTTGGCATTGGTTACGACGGTCATGCACGCGCATCCGTAGCCGTGGCCGGAACCAGGCACATTGGTCTCGACGAATTGCCGCTCGTCCAAGGCCGGCACATTGTCGATGCCTTTGGGATCCGGTCGCCCCTGCATCTGGATCCACCAATCCCCGTCACTGTCGGTCAGGACGAGGTTGCCGGGTGTCGGGCTGGAGTACCAGCCACAACGGCGCTCGGCGTAGGCGGCGGCAGGCAAGGACATGATGGCCAGGCAGAAACAGGTAGCGAATAATGGGCGCATAAGAACCTTTACCTCCTTAAGTAAAGCAGGTCATGCCGCCGATAATCTGCGTTGACGCAGGTAACGAGGCGGCATGATTTTGTAGGCCTTATGGCCTCAACTTCGTGTCCACATTTTCTTCGATCAATCCGCAATGAAGCGTCACAGGCTTCCTTTGGACATCGCTTAGTGGACCGTCGATGAAATCGCAGCTGAGCAGATTGTCCGGACTGCTCTTGCGTGCGGATGCAACGTTGACGTTGACCTCGGGAGGGCCGGCAAGCCAGTCGAGACGCTTCGTGTCGACCTTTGTGCCGCCGATGTGGGCGTGGCCCGCTGTGCCCGCTATCTCGACCTCTTCGTCCTGCGGCGTGAGATCGATCTGGCCGACTTCGTTGGCGTGCTTCTCGGCACTCCGCTTCGGGTCACCGTAATAGGAGGCGAGGACAACGATCTCTTCCTTTTCAGTCGCGAGCTTGGCGGCTGCTTTTTTGGACAGCGTGACGTTGACGTCGAAGCCGAGGTCGCCCTGGGCTGTCGCCGGCACAGCACATGCCAACAGCGCAGATGCTGCAATCGTTACTGCGGGCAGTGATCTATAGCGTTTCACAATCCACCTCCTTTAGCCCCTCACGAAATGCCGATACCCCCGCATCCTTTCGTGTCTGGCTCCGGCATCACGCTCGCCGCCGGCTTCACCGTGAAGCAACATTCAGACCAACGCGCGACAGTTGAGGATCTGCTGGAGGCAGATTCAAACGCTTCAATCTGTCGGCGGTTTCCTGCTCGATGTGCAGCCCCCAATCGGAAAAGAACCGGGTCAGGTCCTGATTTGCGACCGTACTGGCACGCAGGATGAAGGTTTGTACCTTGACCGCATCCTGCTTATTGGCATCGTCCAGTGGATGCTCGCGGTAATATCGGTGAAGCTTCGGATAGAAGTCCTCGCCGAGACCCCGGCGCAATTGATCGAACATGACCAGCCGCACCCAAAGCTCATCGTCGTCATCCGCGCTGGCACGCATTTGTTTTTCATTGTCGAAATCACGCGTCTTCCGCGCCAGATATCGCGCCGCCAGATCCAGCGGCGTCTTGCCGGTAGAGTCATCGCGCTCTTTCAAGCGGGACGGATGGCCAAAATGCGCCTGGGCATTGAGGGAATAGATATTGACTGTAGTTTCTACGATCTCGCCCAAGGTCCAATCCTCCTGCTGGTACATATGGCCGGTTTCATGCCAGATCGACCACGCTTGCCGCAGCTTATTCACGTCCAGCAAATCACCCATGTTGCTGCCGGGGACACCCATAAAATAGTTGCCTGAAGGTCTTCATCCCGGCACCGAGGTGTCAATTCGCGGCCGGAACGGGACAACTCATCGGATCGCCCTGCTTGCCGCATTTCAGGTAACCCTCGAAGGCTTTGACACGGGATTGCGCCAGGCTGTCCATGCACTGCGCGGTGAGCATCGGCATTACGCTTCCTCCGGCCGCTCCTGAAGTCTGGAAACTGCACTCGGCGTCGCGAAATTTGTCCCAATCCCGTTGAGCTTGGACAAGAAGCTTCCTGGTATCCGCATCGTCCTTCAGGCGGGCTTCGATCTGCTTGTAAAGCTCATTGAGCTTCTTGTCGGATTTCTTGAACGCCGCATCGGCGCACGCATTCAGCGAGGCCTGATCCTTGGCGGCGGCGTAGCACTTGTCCTGGGCAAAGGTGAACGTCGGCATGGCCAGAACCATGGCAGCAGTCAGAATTGCGGTTTTCATCGATTTCCCTTTCCTATTATCTGGTTTTCATTGGATCCGCTTTGCCACCTTCGGCGACCGTGACGCTGCCGACCTTTCCCGAACCGGTTAGCCTGCCGCCTTCCTTGACCGTGATTTTGCCGGAGACTTCCCCGTCAACGGCAAGGAGTCCCGAGACGGAAACGTCGCCGGTCAAGGACCCGGTCACGCGCAACTGCGCCCCTGACGCGACTTCCGTCACGCCTGAATAGGTGTTCTTGCCGCTCAGCGTCAGCTTGCCGCCGGCGACAACGAGGCCGCCGCTCATGCCGGCGTCATCAAAGTCCGCTATGGTTCCATCAAATTGCCCGTTGGCTTCTGTCAGGATCAGTCTGCCCGCACCCAGATAGACCTCGCCTTTGCCGTTCAGGTTGCGAATGGCCGTATCGTTGAGGGAGTGCGCCACTCCCCAGGACTTCAGGTGGTTTCCTTTTTGATTGAGGTTGAGCACACCGTCGACCGTGACGCGCGAGGAATGCTCGATGCTGCCCGGCCCGGCCAGGGTAAGATACCCATCGGCCGCGATATGGGTTGTGCCGGTGTAGGTATTGCCCCCGGTCATGCGCACGTCCGCGTCCTTCTCGATCGTGAAGTCGCCGGCGCCGGAGACGATGCCGGCCAGTCCGAGCCATCCCTTGCTTCCAGCATCGCTGGTCGCGCGATTCAGCTGAACTTGATCCTTGGCACCCGCGTCTGTCGTAAAGTTGCCAGCGCTGACAAAATAGGGTGAATATGCGGTCGTCTTGTTTTCCAGATCATACATTACGGAATTGGACTGAAAGAAGGGTAAGCCGATAGTAATTCCATTGCCGTTAACCTCATCACTTTGGCGATCGATAACGACATCGCTGTATTCCTTGTTGTTAAAGCTATCGTCAAATCCAAAGAACTTTAAGTTCATTATATCAGAACTATATTCCTTGATTTGAAATCCTCTCGATCGAAGCTTATTTAAAACACCCTCTGAGGTTATGGAGACAAAAGTCGCCGTTCCTGTATCCAACAACACGGGCCCATTGAAATCAACCGAACGTTTCTTTCCCATATAGTCAAAAGAAATTGTATAACGGTAAGAGCCTTCGTTCACATTGGATGCCCTCGCGCCTGTTTGCGGGAATCTCTTCTGGTAATGTTCGTAAAGCTGAGAACCCAGTTCGCCCCAAGGCATCAGGGCCGTAAACTGGGATCTCAAACTGGGGGACAAATTCAGCGCCAGGCAGGGAACGCAACCCGGTGTGGTCTTCTTTTTTCCAAGATTTGCATTGGCAGAGACCACATAGCCGCTTTGGGTTTGACTGCCGGGGGCAGTGGTCTGATCTCCCGCAAAGATAAAATCGGCGGCTCCAAAGACGCCGTAAAACGTCGTCGAATCACCGGGTTCGCCGTTCTGCATGCTCTTGCGCGCATTAAGATCCGCATAGACCGGCGTATCGCCGTGGTGGCCCACGGGCTTTTGCGTCAATTTCACATCCTCGAGGTCGCCGAAACCCTTTGTGTAGACGTAATCCACCACCCGACCAGCGGCGAAGTCGCCATCGAGGGTTACGACAGGCTTTGAGCGATCATCCGGATCGTAATAGGACAGGCTGTCGAAACGGACCTGTTGTACCCAATCTCCATAGGTGCCGTCTCCATACGGGTACATTTCAGGCTTGCTGCCGGGCACCGGCTGTATGCCGGGGACACTCGAATCGATCTCCGCGTTGAACTCATCCGACCCGGTGTCGAATTCGTACAAACGAGGCGTGGCACCATTGATGCCCACCACGATCCCGAGTTTGTGATAGATGACTTCATCACTGTCGAGTCCGTATTCCCTGACATGTTGCAATGGAATGGATATCGGGCCGGTAGCCTGGGCAAGGCCGGTCCGGCCGTTCTCATCGGCCACAGGGGATACGGCAGGTGATGTGTTCGCTGCCGGAACGCGGCAGCTCGGATCGCCTTCCTGGCACTTCAGGTAACCCTCGAAGTCCTTGACCCGGGATTGCGTCAGGCTGTCCATGCACTGCGCGATGAGCATTGGCGTCATGCTTCCTTCGACCGATCCTGCGGTCTGGAAACTGCACTCCGCGTCGCGAAATTTGACCCAACCCCGCTGTGCTTGAACAAGAAGCGTCTTGGTATCCGCATCGTCGTTCAGGCGGGCTTCGATCTGCTTGTAAAGCTCGTTGAGCTTCTTGTCGGATTGCTTGAACGCGGCATCGGCGCACTCGTTCGGGGCGGCCAGATCCTCGGCATCGGCGCACTTGTTCATGTCCTGAGTAAAGGCGAAAGCTGGCATGGCCAGAACCACGGCAACTGTCAGTATCGCGGTTTTCATCGATTGCCCTCTGTTTAGAACAGCCGGCACGGTCGGCTGCTAGTTGGCATCGTCATCGTCCGATCCGTCAGCGTCGCCGGTACTGTCATCCGACGCATCGTCATTCGTGCTATCGTCGTCGGTGTCGGTGCTGTCCTGGTCATCATCACCGGCCGTTGAGTCTTCATCTTCGTTCTGATCGGTCGAATCGTCCTGATCACCGGAATTATTGTCGTCGGTATTGTCATCCGAGCTATCGTTGTCGGTGTTGTTGTCGTCATCACCATCATCGTCATTCTGATCGCTCGAATCGTCCTGATCATTGGAACTGTCGCCGTCGGTGCTGTCGTCCGAGCTATCGCCATCGGTGTCCGCGTTGTTATCGTCGGAATCGTCATCAGCATCGGGAGGAGTTACGTCTGGACTGGTGTCGCCGGGCAGCGAGTCGTCTTCGCGATAGCTTGTGTCTTCGAGGCTTGTCTCCATCTCGTCGTCGTACTGATCGACGATCTGCGTCCACTCCTCATGGTTATCGACGCTCGTCCATTGCGAGATATTGTTGACCGAGATGTTGGTATTGAAGTTGTTGACGGTGATGTTGGTATTGACCCGACGACATCTGCGACTTCTGTTCCGCGGTTCACGCCAAACAGAAAACTGGTAGCGCTCACGGCAAGAGCGGCCCATACGAGTCGGTCGACATCGGTCGGCGTCGAAATCGGTTGATGCCGCACTGTGGCAAGCACGTCACCCGGCCGGATGCCTTGCCGCGCGGCAACGCCATGGGGTGCAACGGCCAAGACATACACCCCGCGAAGCTTGGGCGGGATCTGGTAGCGGTGCCGAGAGGCGTGGTTGATGGGTATCAAAACCGCGTTAAGAGCCCGGGAAACATAGGGTTTCGGCAGATCATATTTGCTGGCATGCGCAACATTGATCGTGTGCGGGACGGCTACACTCACAACAGCCGTCATTTTCACTGAAGTTGCCAATGCACGGGCGAACTGCATTATCAGTCTGGACTTTCGAACAGTTTGCATTTTGCACATCCTGCAGCTGATGATTGGAATCGACCTCAGAGGCCCGGCGCCCCGGAGCGCTCACCAATCATTCTCCCCCTGCACCACGGTCAGCGGCAATTCCAGCGATCATCACCGTCATTCCGTAACTTCCTCGGCAAAACACCTTGCCAGATCTTGCGGCGCTCCGAGCTTCTTCGCCCAGGATACCAGTTCAGGTTTTTCCGACGGGTCGGCATAGCCGCCCCACACGTCGCGAAATTGCTTTTTTCCGTCGACTGTCTGGAAGAACATCACGCCGTCGTCGCTCACCGGCGTGGAGACGTAGGCGGCGCTCCAGTTGCCGTTCTCCATGATCGTGATGAACTTCACCCGAGCTGGCTTGACCTTGTTGTCCAACGCCGAGGCAACGAGGGGGGCATATTCCTGCTTGCGCGCCTTCGTCACATCGACCTTTACGCCGTCGCAGGCACCATTCGCGGCGAAAGCGAAGGTCAGCGTCATTCCCAACCCCATGAGGCCGATCATCACGATTTTGGCACATCGCGGGATAAGACCGTTGGATTCAAACATGAGGGCATCCTCTTCGTTCGTATTGGAGGGTCCACTAATCGGAATCGTCGTCGTCCGATGAGTTGTCATCGTCCGGTGTATCGACCTCGCAGCCGATGCCGCGGCAGCCTTGGTAGTTGCCTTGCGTATCGAAGTTCGGATTGCCTTCCTTGTCGTACTGCGGCCTGTCGTCGATGCTTTGATCCCCGTCATCAGGATCGTCGACTTTACATCCGAGCCCATGGCAGCCGATGTAACGGCCCCTGGTATCGAAGTTGGGATTGCCGTTCCTGTCGAACTGCGGCCGGTCGTCTATCTTCCGGCTCCCTTTATGGGACCGATCAACCAGGCAGCCCTTTCCGCGACAACCATCGTAGTCGTCGGTGGTACAACCGAAGATTGCCATCAAAGCAGTGGCCAAGGCCGCACAGATTACGAGTTTCATGATTCATTCCTCCGACTGGCTGGCGGCGGACATCGTCCATATCGGAAGGCCGTTGCAGGCGGCGATCCCCGCTTTTGCCGCGAGGGCTGGCGCCAATCGGAGGAGGGCAAAGCTTCGCCGGCCATCGAACGAGAGCCAGGCTGTGGGCGATGCATTCGACGACTTAGTCGACGGTTGCCGTAATCTCTTACGTGGGAGGGAACGCTCCCAGCGGGGGCCGCCGCATTAGCGAGTGTCAATATTCCTCTCCATGCTTAGTGCCCCGTCCGCCCAAGCATGTTTCAACGATCCGCTGACGCGGCTGTGCTTCTAAAAAGTTGCATCCGATTCGGCCTGCGGCAAGGAAAAACCACAATATTGCGGGGATGAATTTTGCAAATGCTTAATAATTCGGAACCAGCGCCGGCTATCTTAGCAGATTCTGAAATATGATCGGAAGCAAGTTTGCGGAATACGCTCTTAGCTTCATTCATCTTTATCTCGTGTTATTGCAAGTAGTTTCATATGTTATTGTGAATTTTCGCCCAGCCTTGTAAAATGGCGCGACGGCATCGCTTCTTATATGATCTCTATAATCCGAATCTATTGTGGTATTTTTTTCGAATCCAGCCAAGCCGTTGCGCAGGCCGAAAGAAACGCCGCTCAATCATTCGACTTTTTCAACGCTGCGGCGTGCCGCATAGAGGCGCAGTGGGGGCGCCGCGGCCACGTTGTGAGCATGTTCCCAGTCATCGGGTAGCGTACAGGGGCGGCACGTGAAGGCGCTCTCTTTGGCGAACGCACTGCCGCACCTTCAGCAGTTGCCCGTCAGACATGGGGCTGGTGTCACAATCCGGTGCTTGCCGCGACAGATTGTTCCCGTCCCGGTTCATTTCAGTACCGAAGCGAGGGGGAAGAGATGCACAACCGATTTCGGCAGTGCCTGCGGAAAGTATCGCTGGCGGCATTGACGATGCTGGCGCTAAACATCCCGGTCCACGCGGCTGATCTCGTCATTGCAATGCCGAACTGGCCGTCCGGCCAGGCGACGGCAAATATCCTCAAGGTCAGCCTGAAGGAAAATTTCGGGCTCGATGCCGATGTGCGCGAGATGGGGACGCTTATTGCCTTTGCCGGCCTCAATTCTGGTGAGGTGGATATTCATCCCGAAATCTGGCTGCCCAATCTGGATAATCTAGTGAAGAAGTATGTGGACGGGGCCGGCACGGTGGCCATCAGCCCCATTGGAGTGCCGGCCTGGCAAGGCATATGCGCGACGCGTGAAGCAGCCGACAAATTTGGAATTCACGACGTTTCGGATCTCAGCGACCCGAAGAAAACCGCCGCGCTGGATACCGACGGTGACGGGCGTGGCGAACTCTGGATAGGCGCTGAGGGTTGGTCCTCAACCGCTATCGAGCGCGTCCGCGCCAACAGCTATGGCTATGCCAAGACAATGACGTTGCTGGAGACGCCCGAGGATGCCGGAATGGCGGCTGTCGATGCCGCGGTCGCCACGGATCACCCGATGGTGTTTGCCTGCTACGCGCCGCATTACGTGTTTGAGCTGCGCGACATTGTCCGGCTTACCGAGCCGCCCTTCGACCCGGCAAAGTGGAAGATCGTACTGCCGTCAGAGGACCCGCTCTGGGTCTCGAACTCCAGCGCGCCGGTGTCATGGGATACCGCCAATTTCCATATCGCCTACGCCACCTCGCTGCGCAAAAAATATCCGAAGGTGGTGGCGTTCCTGGAACGGGTCGAGCTGAAGCCCGAGGAAATCACCAAGATGAGTTATGCGCTCCAGGTAGAGCGTCAGTATCCTTATGAATACGCCAAACAATGGGTTGCCGCACAAGGCGCCCGGGTGCACGGGTGGGCAAATCCATGACCCGAAATCTGATGACCGTTGGGCGCGCCACTCTCCAGCGGAGCTCCCTTGCAGCAATTGTCGCGGCAGTGTTCGGTCTTGTCGCGGTGGCGGCGCTGGCTGCGGGAACACAGGTTTTCGGCCCGAAAACCCACAAATGGGTGGACTACGATCGCACCAAGGCGCGCAAATACTATGCCGCGCATAATGAAGTGCCCGAGGCATTTCGTCCGCAGTGGTCAAGTTCCGCACCGCGGAAGTGCCGGGCACGATCATCATCGATGGCAACCAGCACTTTCTCTACCTTGTGCAGCCGGGTCAGCAGGCCATGCGCTATGGTATCGGCGTGGGCCGGGAGGGGTTTGGCTGGGCCGGCATCGTGCGCGTCGGCCGTATGGCGGAGTGGCCGACCTGGACACCTCCGGCCGAAATGGTCGCTCGCGATCCAAAGGCGGTGAAATATGCCGGAGGCATGAAGGGGGGCCGGACAACCCGCTCGGCGCAAGGGCGCTCTACCTCTATGAGCGCGACCAGGACACGATCTACCGGATACACGGCACCCCGGAGCCCTGGACGATCGGGCTCGACGTGTCGTCGGGATGTATCCGGATGAGGAACGACGACATCGTCGATCTCGCATCCCGCGTCAAGGTCGGGGCCAAGGTCATCGTCCTCATGCAGGGGGCGGCACTTTACAAAGGCGTGTGAGGGCATTCGGAGAGGGACAAGCAATGTCGGCAAAAAATGCAGTGAGAACTTCGATTCGGGCGACAGCAATTGGATTCCTGGCTGGAGCCCTTGGCGCTTGCGTCAGCGCGCCATCGCCGCCGCCGCAGGACCAGATGTCCAGGACCAAGGTCGAAACGGCGCCGGCGGACCTTCAGCTGCTTTGCGCCAATGCGGTCGCCAAGGCCAGCGGCGTCGACAGCACCAAGATACTTCCGGTTTCATCAAGCAAGCTCGATTCCAAGACCTATCAGGTCGAACTCGATGCCAGCGGCAAGAAGACAAGCTGCCTCGTGGATACCGACGGCAATGTCAAATCCGTTGAGCCCGTCTGATCCGCTCCGGTCGACGAATTTTGCGACTGATCTGACCATTGGCGCCTTGGGCTGCGGACATTACGATGTTTGGGGGCGGCCAGCCGCGATGAGCGGTTTAGAGAACCCGGGCTAACCGCGCCTGCTTCACCTCAGCCCGATCCGCTTGGCGCCTTGCCGGAACAGCGCCTCGGCGTCCGGCTCGAAGCGGAAGGTGCCGATGAAATCATCGGCGCAGTAGTTCGGCAGCGTCTTGCGCAACGCGGCGGCGAAACCTTGACCCTCGTCCAGCCGTCCCGCCAGCGCAAGGCAATGCGCGGCGATTGCCAGGATGATGGCATGGGCGTTGGGACGCGCGGCTGCTTTCAGCGCCCATTCGGCGGCTTCGTCAAACTGGCCGAGCCGGACATGCGACATCGCCCTGGCGCCCAGCATGCCGAACAGCAGCGGATCGAAGGGGCTCAGATGCCTGGAATGGTCGGATGAGCCGATCGCGGCCTTCGGGTCGCCGGACTGCGAGTGGACGAAAGACAGGGCATAGTGGCCAAGCGCGAAATTAGGGCTGAGGTCGACGGCGCGTTCCAGCTCGATGAGGGAGCCGTCCTGCTCGCCGCGCAGCCACAGCGCCCGCCCCATGGCCCAATGCGCGGCCGGATTGTGATCGTCGACGAGAAGGCTCTGGCCGGCTGCCTCGAAGGCCATGGCGCTCTCCTGATCGCGGTCGCCCCAGCGCTGGAAGGCATTTTGCCAATGAGTGAAGGAGAGCCCGGCATAAGCGCGGGCGAAGGTAGGATCGAGCTTCAAGGCCAGGTCGAAGAAATGCCGGGCCTGCTCGTTTTCCGCGCGGGTGAAGCGGTACATGTGCCACAGGCCGCGGTGATAGGCCTCCCAGGCGTTCAGCGAATTGGGCGCCTTCAGCATGGCGCGGTTGCGCTCGACCGTCTCGATCTCGGCCGAGATCGACGAGACGATGCTGTTGCCGATATCATCGAGCACCGCAAAGATGTCGTCCGGCTTGCGCTCGAACGTCTCGGCCCAGACTATCCTGGCGGTGCGCACTTCGACCAGCTCGACAGCAACGGTGACGCGGCCCGCCTGGCAGCGCACCATGCCCGTGGCGACATAGTCGACGTTGAGCCGCCGCCCGGCATCTTCGGGCGCGATGTTTTTCTCCGCCAAGGCAAACACCGAGCCGCGCGCGATGACGAAGAAATCCCTGAGCTTGGCCAGGCGGGTGATGATGTCGTGGGTCAGGCCGTCGGCAATCCCTCCGCGAGGGCCACCAGGAACGCCGCCGATGCCGGCCTGTTCAATAAACGGCATCACCGCAAGCGAAGCCTTGCGCGACGTTGCGGCGTTGGGATCGGCAAGCATGATAGGAGGTACCGAGAGCGGAACGGCCGGCTGCACCCATGATGACGCGCCGTGCTGACAGCGGATTGCCCGCCATGCGTCGCGAACGGGTCCGAAATCCAGATCTTCGGACTGGAAGTGCCGTGCGGCGGCCGCAATATGCTCCTCGGCCGCGCCGAACTGGCCGCGCTGGGCGAGCCTCGTCAGCAAGGCCAGATGCACACGGCCGTCGAACGGAGCGAGCTCCAGCCATTTTTCGAGGTGCGCGGACACGTCATCGGAATCGCTGGGGAGACGCTCGACAAGCTGTTGCAGCACCGCCGCGTGGCATGAGCTGAAGCGGCGGCGCTGAGCGGTCAACCAGCTGTTGAAATGCGGGCTGCGGTCGATCTCCAGCCCGTCGAGGAAATCGCCGGGGAACAGCCGGGAAAGCGCCAGCAGGCGTTCGAGCTCGAGCGTCTCTATTCCCTTCGTCGCGGCGGAGGCAATCTCCACGGCATCCACGGATACACCGTTCAGGTCGACCGCAACCGTGTCACCTTGCGTCTCAATCCGGGGCCGATCGGGTTCATCGAGCATGCCTCTAAGCTTGCTGAGACACCAGCGAAGCTCGCCGCGCGGGTCGTTCGGCACATCCCACAAAAGCTCGCAGAGGCGGCTGCGCCCGACAGGATGCGGCGCCAGCGCCAGATAGGCGAACAGCGCGCGCAGCTTGCGCGACTTCGGAAGCGCGATGATGGTACCATTGCGTGCGATCGTCAGCGGGCCGAGCAGGCGCACGGAAAGGCCGGTCACCTCGCCGTCGAGGCTCGATCGGGTGGATTCCACGTGCGTTTCCACGCCTGCTCCCACGCTGGCCAGTCGGCCTTTGTTTTATCACCAAACGCGACACGGTGCATCCGGCGGCGAATTTCCGCGCCGGATGCCGCCATGGCCACATTGCCGGGAGGCAAATGTAGCGCGGCAAGGTCTCGAAACCTCGCCGCCCAAGCCACCGGTCTGTAACCGGCCGGTGACGACAAGAGACAACGAGGAAGCGAGGAGATCGACATGTTGCATCAACAGAAAATCAGAACCACGGCCGGGCGCGGCCGCCTGTTCGACAGCATTCTCGACACGGTCGGCGATACGCCGGTGATCCGCATCAACAATCTCGGGCCGGATCATGCGACGATCTATGTGAAGGCCGAGTTCTTCAATCCCGCCGCCTCGGTGAAGGACCGGCTGGCGCTCAACATCATCGAGGAAGGCGAGCGCAGCGGCGCACTGAAGCCGGGCCAGACCGTAGTCGAGGCGACCAGCGGCAACACCGGAATCGGCCTTGCCATGGTCTGCGCCCAGAAGGGTTATCCGCTGGTGGTGACGATGGCCGACAGTTTTTCCATCGAACGCCGCAAGCTGATGCGCATGCTGGGCGCCAAGGTGGTGCTGACGCCGCGCGCCCAGAAGGGTTTCGGCATGTACAAGAAGGCGGTGGAGCTCGCCGAAGCCAATGGCTGGTTCCTGGCCCGCCAGTTCGAAACCAAGGCCAACGCCGCCATTCACGAGGCGACGACGGCGCGCGAGATCATCAACGATTTCGCCGGCTCGCGGCTCGACTGCTTCGTCACCGGCTATGGCACGGGCGGCACCGTCGTCGGCGTCGGGCGCGTGCTGCGGCAGGAGCGTCCGGAGACCCGGATCGTGCTCGCCGAACCGGCCAACGCGCAGCTGATCGGCAGCGGCAAGCCGCAGCAGCGCGGCGCCGGTGGCGCGCCTGCCGCCAGCCATCCGGCCTTCGAGCCGCATCCGATCCAGGGCTGGACGTCCGACTTCATTCCGGACGTGCTGCAGGAGGCGATCGACGCCAGCCTCTATGACGAGGTGGTGCCGATTGCCGGGCCCGAGGGCATGAAATGGGCCAAGGCGCTCGCGCAGAAGGAAGGGATTTTCACCGGCATCTCCGGCGGAGCGACCTTCGCGGTGGCGCGGCAGATCGCGGAAAAGGCGGCGCCCGGCCTGTGCATGCTGCCCGATACTGGCGAACGCTACATGACGACACCGCTGTTCGACGGCATCGAAGCCGAGATGGACGCCGAGGAGACTGCGCTTTCGCAGTCGACGCCCGGCTGCCAGTTTCCGGCGTGACGGCGGCACATCGGGAGCGGCCTGCATGGACACGAAGCCTGGATTGGCCGTCACGGCCACCGAGGAAACGCTTGACCCCTCGAACTGGGCCGACGTGCAGGTCTTGTCGCATCGGATCGTCGACGATGCCGTCGCTTACCTGCGCGATGTCAGAGAGCGTCCGGTGTGGCAGGAGATGCCAGTTGATGTGAGGACTTTCTTCACGGCGCCGCTGCCGCGTTCGCCGGCTCCGCTGGCCGAAATCTACGGCGACGTCACAGGGAAGCTGATGCCCTATCCGATGGGCAACATCCATCCGCGCTTCTGGTCCTGGTATATGGGCTCTAGCAATTTCACCGGCGCGCTCGGCGATTTCCTGGCGGCGATCCAGGGCTCCAATCTCGGCGGCGGCAACCATGCCGCCGCGTTGATGGACAACCAGGTCGTCGACTGGTGCAAGGACATGATGGGCTTTCCGCAATCGGCCAGCGGCACGCTGGTGAGCGGCGGATCGATGGCCAACATTATCGGCCTGACCGTGGCGCGCAACGCCAAGGCCGGCATCGACATACGCGAGCACGGTGTTGCCGGCATCGACAGGCCGCTGCGTTTCTATGGCTCCGACCAGCTTCACTCCTGCCATCGCAAGGCGATGGAGGCGCTCGGCCTCGGCAACCGGGCACTGCGTCGCATCCCGAGCGATGCGGGGCTGCGCATCGACATCGCTGCGTTGCGGGCGGCGATTGTCGAGGACCGTAACGCGGGCTTCAAGCCGGCCTGCGTGATCGGCACGGCCGGCACGGTGAACACCGGCGCGATCGACGATCTGCAAGCGCTGGCAGACCTGGCGTCACAAGAGGATCTGTGGTTCCATGTCGACGGGTGCATCGGCGCCCTGCTTGCGATTGCGCCGGACAATTCGCATCGCGTTGCCGGCATTGAACGCGCCCACTCAATCGCGCTCGATCCGCACAAATGGCTGCACGCGCCATTCGAGGTCGGCTGCGCGCTGATCAGGGATGCCTCCGCGCATCGCGGCACGTTCGCGGTGACGCCGGAATATCTGGAATCGACCCCGCGCGGACTCGCCTCCGGCCACTGGCTGCACGATTTCGGCTTGCAGACGTCACGCGGTTTCCGCGCGCTGAAGGTGTGGATGGCGCTGAGAGAGCACGGCATCGAAAAGTTCGGCCGGCTGATCGATCAGAACATTGCGCAGGGACATCATCTCAGCGCGCTGATCGAGGCGGAACCGGCTCTCGAACTGGTGGCACCGGTGAACATTAACATCGTTTGTTTTCGCCACCGCGGCGACGGGCAGACGGGAGAGAGGCAGAACGCGCTCAACACCGAGATCATGCTGAGGCTGCAGGAAGAAGGCATCGCCGCCATTTCCGACACGACAGTGCATGGCCAGCATTGCCTCAGGGTGGCGATCAACAACCACCGCACCCGTCGCGACGATCTTGACCTGCTGATCCGGGAAACGGTGCGGCTCGGGCAGGAGATTTCAGCGACGGGCGCGACGGGCTAACGCCGGCCTTTCTTTCGAGCGGCGAGACTAGGCATCGAGCCAGACCTTCTCGAAATGCTGCTCGAGCGACTGGTGCTGCTCGCAGCCATGGACGCCCTTGCGGTAGGTGCGGTAAACCGAGCGCCAGTAGGGCTGGATGATAACGCCGGAATCGCGCAGATTCTGTTCGATCTTGGCCATGAGCTCCTCGCGGGCGCCGGGATCAGGCATCGCCAGCGCCTTGTCGAGCAGAGTGTCGAACTCCGGATTGGCATAGGCGCTCTCGTTCCACGCGGCGCCAGACTTATAAGCGAGCGCCAGCACCTGGACGCCGAGCGGCCGGCCGAGCCATTCCGTGCAGGAGAAGGGATATTTGCTCCAATCGTTCCAGAACGTCGCGGCCGGCAGCACAGTGCGCTTGATCTTCAGCCCGGCCTCGCGCATCTGCGCGGCGATGGCGTCGCCGGTGCTCTTCTGCCAGTCGACGTCGACTGAGATGAGTTCATATTCGTGGTCGGCCTTGCCGGCCTCGGCGAGCAGGGCCTTGGCTTGATCGGTGTTGCGGACGGCCGGGCCGATATCGGCATATTCGGGATGCATCGGCCCGACGTGATGGTTCTCGGCAGGCTTGCCGCGATTGTCCATGCCGATCTTCAGCACGGCGGCGTTGTCGACCGCGAGCTGGGCGGCGCGGCGCACCTTGATGTCGTCATAGGGCGGATTGCCGATGTTGAAACGCGCGACGATGGTCGAACCGGTGGCGATTTCCGAATTGCTCAGGCCCATGGAGTCGGTCTGCGAAACCGTGTCGGAGGCGGTTTCGTGGTCGGTATCTACTTCGCCCGATTCGAAGGCCGACAGCATGGCGTTGGGATCGGAGCCGTAGTCGACCCATTTGATGCCGTCGAGGTAGAAGTCGCCCTTCCACCATGGCTTGTCCTTACGGCGGACTTCGGCGCCGACCTCGGCGTCCCATGCGACGAGTTCGCAAGGCCCGGTAGTGATCGCCAATGCCTTCAGCGGATCGCCGTCGCCTTCATAGCTGCGGTGCATGATCAGCGCCGGATAGTCGGCCATGCCGGCGATCAGCGAAATGTCGGGCTTGGGCAGATTGAGCCGGACGATGAAATCGTCGACGCGCTCGATGCCGCCGTCGACGGCCTTCTTGGTATCGGCGTTGACCAGTGCGCCCATGCGCGCGGCGACCGAATTGCCGGCGACGGACGCATCGCACCAGCGCGTCAGATTGTGGATCACGTCGTCGGCGTTGAAGGTGTCGCCGTTCGACCAGGTGATGCCCTTGCGGACATGCAGCGTCAGCACGCGGGCGTCGTCGCTGGTTTCCCAGCTCTCGAGCAGCCATGGCTCGAAGGTGAAGTCGCGCTTCCAGCGCACCAGATATTCGTTGCACTGGCGGGCGACGTTGGACATCTCGACGCCGTCGAAAGTGCGCGGATCCTTCCAGCCCTTGACGTTCATGGCGACACGCAAGATGCCGCCGCGCTTCGGTTCCTCGGCCCTGGCCGGTGACGGCGCAAGCCCGCCCAGCGCCAGCGCGCCGGCAGCGCTGACGCCGAGCGCAGCCATGGTGGCGAGATATTCGCGCCGGTTCATCTGGCCTTTCTTGAAGCCATCGGCGACGGGCTCCGCCTGCGGATGCAATTTCCGGTCGGTCAGCATGAACTTCATCGTAAATCCTCCCTGTCGGGCCGGCGCATCGCGGATGCGGGCTCCTTACGTGGCGTGATGATAGGGCTGGCCTGACCGAAGCAGTGTTCGGGTTTCCGCAGTTGTTGTGCGCTGTTCCGCGACAGTGGAGATTGGAGGACGGTCCGCGTCACTCAGGCCAATCACCTCCGCCCAGCGCGGCTATTGCCGCGATTATGCGCTCAAACGCCTGGCCGGCGCGCGGTACGGTTTTGCGGGCGCGCAGGAAGCTGTGCACCAGCCGCGGCTCTTCGCGCCACCATGCCTTGCCGCCGGCGGCAAGGATGCGATCGCGATAGGCCTTGCCGTCAGCCGACAGCGGGTCGCATTCGGCAGTGATGACGACGGTCGGCGGCAGGCCAGAGAAGTCCGTATCGCCGAGCGGCGAAAATGTCGGGTCTTCCGGCGACTGCCCCTTCCCTGCCCGGATATGCCGATAGAATTCGACGTCGCGCAATGTCAGCAGTGGCGCCTCTGCGTGCTCGACATAGGAGCCGGCGCGCTCTTTGCTGTCCAGCTCGGGGCCGTCTAGCTCGTCACCGCCGAGCTCGGGATAAATCAGCACCTGGCCGATCGCATGGCGAGGATGGCGGCGTGTCGCCTGCGCCACTGCGGCAGCAAGATTGCCGCCGGCACTCTCACCGCAGAGTACGAGCGGCAGGCCGGTCGTCGCCGCAGCCCATTCGAATACGGCCAGCGCATCCTCGAAGGCCGCCGGATGCAGATGCTCGGGCGCCAGCCGGTAGTCTGCGGACAGAACGGGAAAGCCAGTGCCGGCGCAAATCTCGGCGCAGATGTCGTCATGGCTGTCGAGCCCGCCAAGGACGAAGCCGCCGCCGTGATAATAGACGACCATCGCTTGTGGCGCCGTGCCCGCCATCTGGTAACGCCGGACCGGGATCGCATGGTCAATGGCAGGAACCGCGCTGTCGCTGGCCTTGACACCGGACGGATAGGGCTCGCGGAACGCCCGGCACATGGCGTCATAGACCGCCCGCTGCCTGTCGATCGGCATGTAGACGATCTCGGGCGGATACGACTCATTGACCCGGTCGATATAGGCCCACAGCTCCGGATCGAGCAGCGTTTGGTATTTTCCGCGCTCTGTCGTTTCTGGTCGATCGGCCTCGGTGATCATCGCGGCGCGGTCCCGCTCAGAGCTCGGCGTAGAGGCGGGCGGCGTTTTCGTAGCTGAAGCGCAATGGCACCGAGCCCTCGACCTGCCAGGCTTCGACCGTCTCGCCGGCCAGCAGCCGACAGGCGCCGTCGGTGGTGGTGACGGCGCCGCCATAGAGCCGGTTGGCGAGATTGAGAATGGCCGTCTGATGCATCGCCGTGCTGCCGCTGCCGCAGGCATCCTTGACCAGCAGCACGCGAAACCCGAGCGCCACCGCGTCCTTTACGGTGGCATCGATGCAGGCCTCGGTCCAGACGCCGGCAACGACCAGCCACTCGACGCCATCGGCCTTCAGCCGCTCGGCGGCAGGCCCCGCGCGGAAGGCGCTGGCATCGGTCTTGACCAGCATCGTCTCGCCTGTCGCCGGGCCCACTTCCGGACAGATCGCCGTCAGTGGATCGTCCTTGTCGGAAAACGCCGACTTGCCGTTGGCCTCGACCGGGTGGAACGGCCGTGCCGTGGCGAGATCGACGATATAGGCCCAGTGGTACAGGGGCACATTGTTGGCCCGAGCCGCCTGCTGCAGCCGCTGGACGTTGGCGAGAATGTCGCCATAGCCTTCGACCAGATAGCGCTTGTCCCGCCGATGCTCCTCCTGGAGATCGATGAACACCGCCGCCGCCTTGCCGCGCTTGATCGAGATCGGGCTTTTCATGCAAAACTGCCTGTCAGCACTCAAACGTGCCTGTCAAGGAAATCGTCCTCATAGGGAAAGCGCGACAGGAGTTCGGTGCCGGTCTCGGTGATCAGGATCTCGTCCTCCAGCTTGACGCCCTCGCGGCCGCCCTTTTCGCCGATATAGCTTTCGACGCTGACCACCATGCCGGGCACGATGACACCGTCGCGGCCATAGGTCTCGTAATCCATGGCATGCGCGATGAACGGCGTCTCGCCATGCATGCCGACGCCGTGCATGACCGAGGTGTAGCGCTGGTCGACGAAGCGGTCCGGGATCTTCCAGGCCTTTTCGGCAATCTCGCGAAACGCCATGCCCGGCTTGACGACCCCGATGTTGTGCTGAACCTGATCGTGCGCCATGCGGTAGAGCGATCTCTGATAATCGGTCGGCTTGCCCGGGCCGCAGCGGAAGGTGCGCGAAAAGTCCGAATAATAGCCGTAGCAGCCGATCGTGTCGGTATCGAGCGCCAGAAGTTCGCCCGGCCTGATCTTGCGGCCGCTCGCCTCATTGAACCATGGGTTGGTGCGCTGGCCCGAGGTCAGCAAACGGGTTTCGATGAATTCGCCGCCCTGGCGGATCACCTCGCCATACATGATGGCGAACAACTCGTTTTCGGATACGCCGGGCTTGATCGCCTCGCGCACCGCATAGACCGCAGCCTCGGCGCCAGCCATCGACACCTGCAGGCATTTTACTTCCTCTGGCGTCTTGACCGCGCGCACCGCCAAAATCTCGCCCTGGCAATCCCGGACGTCGCAGCCGCGCTTTTCCAACGCCAGTGCCTGCAGATGGCTGCAGCGGTCGAGCCCGAGCTTCATCGAGCCGCCGCCATGCGCCTTGAGCAATTCGGCGATCTCATCGGCGAACGGGCCGGCTGTTTCGTCGTCACGGCCCGACACCGAAGACCAGACCAGCTTCGACGGCCGCGCCTCGTCGATCGTGTCGAGCACCATCGAGACATGGTAGCTCTGCGGATATTCGAACAACACGATCGGCCCTTCGGTCGGGATGAAGAAGTAGCGCGTCGAGTTGCGCAGGAAATAGCCGAACATGTTGCGCGAGCCGGTGGCGTAGCGCTGGTTGTAGGGGTCGAACAGCACGACGCCGCCATAGCCGGCCTCGCGCATCCACGCGCGCAGCTTGACCAGTCGCCCCTTGCGCAGCGCGTCGGCATTGATGAAGGACGGCTCGGTATCCGACAACCACATGCCGCCGGCCGGATCGGCCGCAGCCGGATGCCGCATGCGGTCCTTGAAGTCAACGTCCTCGGTGCTGTCGGGGTCGAAAACGACGATGCTCATGGGTGCCTCCTGGAAGCGAGACCATGGAGCAAAGGACGTGCGGGCGTTGTGCGGAAAACCGCAAATGTTGTGCTGGATGCCGTAGACAGGC
>NZ_JAMYPA010000024.1:0-94743 GCF_040320105.1 Mesorhizobium sp. M0778
CACCGGGTCGTCTTTCTGTCGAGCGACGACGAGGACGCGACCGCTCCGGTGGCGGCCTTGGCCAAACAACTCGGGTTCGCACCCGTCAAGCTGGGAAAGCTCAACGAGGGTGGCGCGCTGGTGCACGCACGCGGCCGCACTTGGGGCCAGCTCATCTTCCAGGATTTGTTCAAGAAGGAGCAGTAATCGATGTATGATCATGTGATTTGGCCCGAGCGATATGATCCGAAAACGTCGGCCATCTACGCACTCAACGACATTGACGTGAAGGCGCCGGCTGAAGTGGTCTGGAAGCTGCTCGTCGATGCCGAGAATTGGTCGAGCTACTTTCCCGCCGAAGATCAGGTCAAGATCTTGACCGGCAAGCCGGAACTGGCGCTTCAAACCAGATACAGCCGGGTGACGGTTGGCTTTCCGATGAGTCTGGTCGTGACGGAGTGTGAACCCTTCCGCAGGCTCGCGTGGGCGACGACGGTCGATGGCGACGAGACCGGCTCGAGCGCGTACCACGGCTGGGTCATCACTCCTACGGTCGATGGCTGCCATATGCTGACCGAAGAAACGCAGCAGGGCCCTTGGTTCCTTGAGGAACTCGGGCGCAAGCATCCCGGTGCACTCTACCGCTATCACCAGGAATGGGTCGAAAGCCTCGCCCGCGCTGCGGAGGCGGAAGTGGCAAGCAGGGCAAGTTGAATGGGCTTGTCTTGAGGCCTGGCCGGTTGCTTGGGCCGCAACGCTTTCGACCGAACAGTACTGGGCCTGCCTTCGTCCCGAATATTGTCGGTACTCAACAGACGACGGGCGCTTCCAGCCTGGATCGGCGGATGATCACCCACCTACCATTGGAGATAAATGACATGAATATTGAACTCAGGGGCCGCAAGGCGATTGTCACCGGATCCACCGCCGGAATCGGCCGCGCGACGGCGGAGGGGTTTGCCCGTGCCGGTGCATCGGTCGTCGTCAACGGCCGTGGGAATACCCGGGTCGACGAGGCGGTGAGGCAGATGCGGCAGGCCTTTCCCGGAAGCGACATCTCGGGCATCGCCGCCGATCTTGCGACAGCGGAGGGTGCCCAGGCCTTGATCGCGCAGGCGCCGGACGCCGATATCCTTGTGAACAATGTTGGTACGGCTCACATCCGGAGCTACAGTGGCGTCGAGGACATCGCGAAGATCCCCGACGAGGACTGGCTTGGCCTCTTCCAGTTGAACGTAATGAGTGGCGTGCGCGTGACCCGTCATTATCTGCCGCGGATGGTGGCGAAAGGCTGGGGCCGCGTCGTGTTTGTAAGTAGCGAGTCCGCAGTCAACATCCCTAAGGAAATGCTCGACTACGGCATGACCAAGACCGCTCAACTCGCGGTGTCGCGCGGGCTCGCCGAGGCGGTCGCGGGCACGGGTGTCACAATCAACGCCGTCCTGCCGGGACCTACCCGCTCTGAGATCCTGGGCGACTTCATGGCGAAGCAGGCTGACGCAAACGGAATCACGCAGCAGGAGGCCGAACAGGGCTTCTTGAAGGCGATGCGTCCGACCACCCTCATCCAACGCTTCGCGACCACCGATGAGGTGGCCAACATGATCATCTACGCATGCTCGGAGCAGGCTTCGGCGACAACCGGCGCGGCTTTGCGGGTGGATGGCGGCGTGGTCCGCTTCGTCGCGTAGCTGCCGAGACGGTTATGGCGCTAATGGCGCCGACCAGCGGACGGTCGACACCTGCGGCTGAGTTTCCCCTGCCCGGTGTCTTCAGGCCAAATGCTGGCCGTGACCTTCACCTGTTTCTCGACACACCCTGCAACAGGTCGAGGAAGGCGCGCACAGCGGGATTGGCGCGCCGGCTTTCCGGCCAGACCGCCGTGATATTGTGCCGCTCGACCGCATGGTTGGAAAGCACCGGCTCCGAAGCATCGACCAGGATCAGCGGCAGATTATAGTGCTGGCGAAACATCTCCACGAACTGATCGCGCGCTAACTTCTTCGAGCAGCGCGCGACCGAAGATTTGAAGGCCACAAAGTCGCGAAGGTTGAGGTAGGCCCGACGGGGTATGGGCGCCGTTCGAAGAGCGGGGAGACGCCCGACAGAGCGGCAGATCTGTCGGTCGCCTAGAATCTATCGACTGCTATCGATGGCCTAGGATTCGCTCGAGTGTCCTCTGCTATCCGATATTACTCCACAGCACTCCCCTCCGTTCGCGCAGCCAGAGTGGGCGTTTGTGTTCACTCCATCGCTTTCGTTCGCCGACATAGAGCTGCCCGCTTCCGCAGCGTCAGAGCCGATTCTCTACATGTAAAAGCTGTACCTTGGAGCGATCTCCTGCCCGTCTCCGAGGTACTTCAGCACCTGCCCCACCTGTCTTGCCGTCGCAATAGTAATCGGCATTCCGTTGTCGAACTGAGTGTTGTTCCAATTCATCTTGGTCAAAGCCAGGGTCTCGTACGCGATATGCTGCAGTGGTTGACCGAGGACCTGACATCGCAGTATCAGCGGCCGGCACATACATTCCGGGATATGTGCGGAAGAAGTCGACGCTGCCGCGCGTGTAAAGGTGTGGAAATCGACGCCTCAGTTCGACTTTCTTCTGACCGCTTACAATCTTGGTAGCGTACTCTGGCTTGACGCTCAGAACGAAGTCGTGGCGGAAAGGTCAAGGTTGTTCATTCAGTGACGATCGCAAAATTTCCCACGATCGGGCATTATCCTACGCGAAACAAATTGTGAACCGCTGATTGATCCAAATCGGCGACGGAGGTCACCGAGCGATCTGCTTCCGATATTGCGGTTCGCAAGCACGCAGGAAACGCCGAAGCAACAGGCGTCACACTCGCCTGTCTGTAACCCAAAGGCCGTAGTGTGGCAGAGCAATGGCTCTTGGGATCATCACAAAAGAAAGGACGCTTGGCTGCCGCTGTTGCAGTTGTGGGAACAACCGCTTTCAAGTCGAGGCAGAGTTTGGGTTAACGACTGAGATGAGGCGCAAAGCAGCCATGCCGCCGTCGCGTGTGAGACTCTGCTTCGGGTCACAAGCAAAACAGCAGCCCTATGGCTCGTCCCTCACATCGCGCAAATTAGACACAACCCGGCGGTTCTGCGACCTGCAGGCGTTGTCGGGGCACTCGCGGACGAGCCTGTCCTTGCCGTAGCCCTTGGCCCACATGCGGTTGCGGTCTATGCCGCCGGCGGCGAGGTAGTCCATCACCGCATCGGCGCGCTGCTGCGACAGCGCCGTTTCACTTGCGCCGGGATCGTCGGCGAAACCCTGCAGCTTGAGCAGCCAGCGCGGATGCTTTGCTAACCAGGCGATCTGGGTGTCGAGGGTGGCCTTGGCGACAGAATCGAGCGCGGCCGAACCTTGCGTGAAATAGGTGCGGCGGCCGACATTGAGGATAAAATCCTCGTCGCTGCCCGGCTGCACGTTCTGGAAGCCGGCAACCTCGGTGTTGGTGACGTCGGGCGTGGAAGGGGCCAGCGTGTTGCTGGTCGAGCAGGATGCGACCAGCACCAGCAGGCCGGCGGCGAGCAGCCGGCGCGTGTTTTCAATCGTGCGGTTCATGAGGCGCCAATCATTCGACAGTGGTGGAAGCGGGCGCCTGGTCGGCGATGTGCGGCAGGACCTGCACCGCGGTGCCGATCGGGCAGCGCTGGTAGAGGTCGATGATGTCTTCCGGGAACATACGGATGCAGCCGCTGGAAGCGTCGGTGCCGATGCTCCATGGCTCCAGCGTGCCATGCAGGCGGTAGCCGGTGTCGGCGCCGTCGCGGTGCAAATAGAGCGCGCGCGGCCCGAGCGGATTGTTGGACGCGCCGCCTGCGACCATGGGTGGTAGGTCCGGCTTGCGCTTACGCATTTCGGGGGGCGGGACCCATTGCGGCCACAGCGCGCGGCGGTCGATCGTCGCGCGGCCGTACCATTTGAAGCCGTCCTTGCCGACGCCGACGCCGTAGCGGATGGCGGTCTTGTTTTCCATGATGACGTAGAGGAAGTGGTGGCGGGTATCGACCACGACGGTGCCGACCGGCTCGCTGCTGAAATACTTGACGATCTGGCGATGCCATCTCTTGTCGATCTTGGCGAAGTTGGTCTTGCGATAGACAAAATTGTTGTCGCTGGCGGTACCGGCGAAAAAGGATTTTGCCGCCGCGGCTTGAGCAATATTGCTGGTTGCACCCACCGCGACCAGCGCCAGGCCACCGAGCACGACACCCCTGCGTGATAAAACCATCGGCAATATTCCCCCATGCCTAAAGCCTGGCGGACCATAGTTGAGAATTATTTCGCCTCAAAGTGGAAAATGCTGCGTTGCTTAAGTCGGCCGTGTCCGGACATTCGGCAATTTGGCGGCGAGTGACCGAATTGTGACTATCTTGCCGAGGACGAACGTCTAACCTAAACCCCCTCCAGGACCTTACCAAATTGGCGCGACTGTTTGGGACCGGGCGTAGTTGCGACATTTGCCCTATCCGGAAGTGTGAGCGATGCCGTGGGCAAACCGTGATGCATGTATTTTTTCGTTCGGTTGCTGCGATGATCGTGATGTCCGGCGTGGCAGGTTGCACCAGCATTTCCTACTACGCACAATCCTTGAAGGGTCACGCGGAGATCATGGCGGCGCGCCAGGATGTCGGAGAGCTGATCGACGATCCTTCGATCCCTCGGGCATTGCGCGCTCGAATGGCATCGGCGAGCGCCATCCGACAGTTTGCTACAGATGAAATGGCGCTACCCGACAACAACAGCTACCGCAGCTATGTTGACGTTGGTCGAGACGCGGTGACATGGGCCATCTTTGCCGCGCCGGAATTCTCGCTGACGCCACGAACATGGTGCTTTCCGGTTTTCGGATGCGTACCGTACCGAGGGTACTTCTCCAAAAGGTCTGCGATTGAAACCGCTGTCGAACTTCAGAGACAGGGCCTGGACATCTATGTGACGGGCATCACTGCATATTCCACGCTCGGCTGGTCAAGTGACCCGCTGCTAAGCACCATGCTCAGCCAAGATGAAACGTATCTTGCAGGGCTGGTATTCCACGAACTCGCTCACCAGCGCGTCTACGTGCATGACGATTCCTCGTTCAACGAGGCGTTCGCTGTCGCTGTCGAAACAACCGGTGTGAGAAAATGGCTGCGCGCGACCGGCGATACTGCCGGATTGCGCCGTTACGAAGCCGACCGGAGGCGCAGAGCTGAGTTTCTTGTGCTGGTGTCGCAGACCCGGGACGAGCTAAGGCATGTCTATGACGACGATGTTACTTCTGAGCAGAAGCGGGCCGCGAAGAAGGCCGCGATCGAACGGCTGAGGACGCGATACCGACAGATGCGCGACAGGCGCTGGGGTGGATACCGTGGATATGACGCCTGGTTCGATGCTCCGATCAACAACGCAAAGCTCGCCGCGACTTCCGTCTACAGCGATCGGGTGACTGCGTTTCTCCGCTTATTCGATTTGTGTTCGGGCGACTATCCACGGTTCTTCGCGTCGGTTCGACGGATAGGAGCGTTAGACAAATCTGACCGCGCCGAAGCGCTCGAGGCGGCAGATACATGCGATTGGGCCGGTCAAATCCGAAGGCCAGAAGCGGCGAATCGGTCGCTGATGTACTCGGCAGCCAGCGCAGGTGATTGAATTGACCATTTGTCGGCCGATTTCCTAGGTACTTTGACGTCGGCGGGGCCAGAAGACGCATGTCGGCCTACAGAAGCCAAAAGCGGACTTGCCTGAACTCCCCGAGGGGTCCTGGACCACAATGATTGCCGGCGGGCTGTGGCGCCTCAGTGTGCGCCCCTACGAGGCCGAAAACCTCACGCTCACGCCGCGCTGCCGAAAATAAGCCTGCATCAGCTTGCGGCCCGAACGGTTGTTCTGTGCCAGCCTTGCCGGATCAAACACCGCCTGTTCTATCCCCTCTCGCGTCAGCGCTGCTTTGAGCGCCGCGATATGTGCGTCGATGTCGGCATTGTTCGCCCGGAGCGATGCATAGATGCTGTCGGTCGCCTCGGCCACGGTCGGCTCGCTCACGGGTGTACTCCTTTGGCTATTCGGGCGGCGGCTTAGCACAGATCAGCGGCTTCGCCGATACCGATAAGACGGCTAGATGGGCGGCAACAGTGTTCCTTGGGGTCGGTTGTGAGTCATAGGTTCCGCCTGAGTCGGAGATCGCAAGCCATGTCGACATGAACGAGTGAGGAGGATTGGACGCACACGTTCGAGTATCCGGGCTTGCCTGCCGCGCGGCTGACCGTCCGGCCGCGCGGAAGTCGTTCACGGCAGGACGTCTACGCGTCAATTCAGGAATTCGAACCGATGACGCGCATCGCTTGGGGTGGCAGTCCGAAGATCTCGCGAAGGTCGCCATGCAGCGAAACGGATAACCCAGCGCCGTTGAGGGCCGGGGAATCAAGACCAACACGGATCGGAGAAGTATTATGAGCTATGCGATTGTAGGATTCGGTGCGGTAGGCCAGGCCCTCGCCCACGCCTTCGCCCGTAAAAACATCGACGTGACCGTCGCGAGCCGCCGGCCACCCGAGGCGCTGGCGCCATAGGCTCGGGCGATTGGACCCACGGTCGTCGCCAAGTCGCTGCGGGATGCACTCGAGGCCGACACAATCATCTTGGCGGTCCCGTTCGGGGAGCATCGCGAGGTTGCGAAGGTCCTGCCGAGTTGGAAAGGCAAGACGGTCATCGACGCGATGAACGCGTTTCCAGTCCCTGAAGAGCTGGACGGTCTCCCGTCCTCCGCCTTCGTCGCGAAGGCGTTCACCGGCGCCAAGCTCGTGAAAGGGTTCAATCACCTGGTCGTCGAGGGCGGCCACCGGGTCGTCTTTCTGTCGAGCGACGACGAGGACGCGACCGCTCCGGTGGCGGCCTTGGCCAAACAACTCGGGTTCGCACCCGTCAAGCTGGGAAAGCTCAGCGAGGGTGGCGCGCTGGTTCACGCACGCGGCCGCACGTGGGGCCAGCTCATCTTCCAGGACCTGTTCAAGAAGGAGCAGTAATCGATCTACGACCGTGTGGTCGACGCCGAGAACTGGTCGCGCGCTAACTTCTTCGAGCAGCGCGCGACCGAATATTTGAAGGCCACAAAGTCGCGAAGGTTGGGGTGGGCCCGACGGGGTATGGGCGCCGTTCGAAGAGCGGGGAGACGCCCGACACAGCGGCAGATCTGCCGGTCGCCTAGAACCTATCGGCTGCTATCGATGGCCTAGGATTCGCTCGAGTGTCCTCTGCTATCCGATACTACTCCACCGCACTCCCTCCTCACTCCCACTCGATCGTGCCTGGCGGTTTGCTCGTCACGTCGTAGACGACGCGGTTAATGCCGCGCACCTCGTTGATGATGCGGGTGGCGGCGGCGCCCAGGAATGCCATGTCGTAGTGGTAGAAATCCGCAGTCATGCCATCTACCGAGGTGACGGCGCGCAGCGCGCAGACGAATTCGTAGGTGCGGCCGTCACCCATCACGCCGACGGTCTGCACCGGCAGCAGCACGGCGAAGGCCTGCCAGATGGCGTCGTAGAGGCCGGCCTTGCGGATCTCATCCAGATAGATGGCATCGGCCTCACGCAGGATCTCCAGCTTTTCGCGGGTGATGCCGCCCGGGCAGCGGATGGCGAGACCGGGGCCGGGGAACGGATGCCGGCCGATGAAGCTGTCGGGCAGGCCGAGCTCCTTGCCGAGCGCCCTCACCTCGTCCTTGAACAATTCGCGCAGCGGCTCGACCAGCTGCATGTTCATGCGCGCGGGTAGGCCTCCGACATTGTGGTGCGACTTGATCGTCACCGACGGTCCGCCGGTGAAAGAGACGCTTTCGATGACGTCGGGATAGAGCGTGCCTTGCGCCAGGAAATCGGCGCCGCCGAGCTTCTCGGCCTCCTCCTCGAACACTTCAATGAACAGCCGGCCGATGGTCTTGCGCTTCTTCTCCGGATCCGACTCGCCCTCGAGCGCGCCGATAAAACGGTCCGAAGCATCGACCAGGATCAGCGGCAGATTGTAGTGCTGGCGAAACATCTCCACCACGCCGGCCGCCTCGTCCTTGCGCATCAGCCCGTGGTCGACGAGGATGCAGGTCAGCTGATCGCCGACCGCCTCGTGGATCAGCAGGGCCGCGACCGAGGAATCGACGCCGCCCGAAAGCGCGCAGATCACCTTGCCCTTGCCGACCTGCTTGCGGATCGTCTCGACCGCGTGCTCACGGT
The DNA here is from genome assembly GCF_040320105.1 of Mesorhizobium sp. M0778. NCBI lineage: Bacteria > Pseudomonadati > Pseudomonadota > Alphaproteobacteria > Hyphomicrobiales > Phyllobacteriaceae > Mesorhizobium > Mesorhizobium sp. M0778. Next base: position 8,206 of record NZ_JAMYPA010000024.1, read on the forward strand.
AGGCCCGCATCGTCCAGTCGCCTTCGATGCCGGCGATGTTGTGGACGAAGTTTTGGAGCAGCCTGGCGCCGTCCGGCGTGTGCACCACTTCGGGGTGGAACATGAGGCCGTACATCTTGCGCTCAACATTGCCGAAGATGGCGAAGGGCGAGCCCTCCGATTTTCCGAGCACCTCGAATCCCTTCGGCAGGGAGATGACACGGTCGCCATGGCTCATCCACACCTGGTGGCGCTGGCCGGGCGCCCACAGGCCCTCGAACAACGGGCTGTCCTTGGCGATCTCGACGAAGGCGCGGCCGAACTCGCGATGGTCGGAGCTTTCGGCGACGCCGCCCATCTGCACGCACATCGCCATCTGGCCATAGCAGATGCCGAGCACCGGCACGCCGGCGTCGAAGACGATCTGTGGCGCGCGCGGACTGCCGATGTCGCTGGTCGAGGCCGGACCGCCGGACAGGATCACCGCCTTTGGATTGATGCGCTTGAACGCCGCCTCAGCCGACTGGAAGGGCACGATCTCGGAAAAGACGCCGGCCTCGCGAATGCGGCGGGCAATCAGCTGAGTGAACTGGCTGCCGAAATCGACAATCAGGACGGTGTCGGGATGATTGGCTGTTTTCATGGCGAGCGTTTAAAGAAAGAAACGAGTCGGCGCAATGGGTTGCGGGGCGTCTCTCTCACTCCGAATCCGCATCTTCATGGGACAGGTCAAAACTGCAGCGTGTCAGACGCGATCGCCTGTTCCAGCAGTTGCACCGCCGCGGCCAGCTTCTCGTCGATGACATGCAGGTATTCCGTCCAGTCGCCGACGTGTCTTAGATCGGCCGCCCCGTCGGAAATGCCGCGCAGGCCGATAAGCGGCACGTCGAACAGCTGACAGGCGCGCAGGCAGGCGAAGGTCTCCATGTCGACCATATCGGCCGCGATCGCCTCGTAGGTGGCGCCGGAGACGATTGCCGCGCCGGTGGACAGCGTCGCCGGCCTGATGCCTGGTATCCTGAACGGCAGGGGCACGCTCACCGGCAGGTCGAGAAACGGCGTGGCGCCCTTCTCGAATCCCAAGGGCGAGGCGTCCATGTCGCGGTAGCCAACCGAAACGGTCTGGTAGATTTCCGTTTGCTCAAGCGTCCGGCTGCCCGCCGACCCGAGCGACACGACGAGATCCGGCAGCGCCTTCCCGGCGTGCAGCCGGGACAGTTCGGCGCTGAGCCCGACACCGGCCTCGACCGGCCCGACGCCGGTCAGCAGCGGCGTGAACAGCCGCTGCAAGTGTGGGCCGTATTCGGCCTCGGCCGCCATGACGAAGAGAACGGACTTGCCGGAGATCAGGGTGAGCTCACCAGGTGTCTTGCCGGCCATGATCGTCCATCCTCCCCTGCCCGTTCCTCAGCCCTCGATACCGTCGCGGCCGAGCACCGTCATCATCGTTCCGGTCATTGTGGCGATCAGCTTGGCCTCGCCGTCGGTGGCGAAGGCATAGGCCTGGCCATCGGCGACGATGATGGTGCGGCCGGGCTTGGTCACCGAGCCGCGGAACAGAAAACGCTCGCCCCGGCCGGGCGCCAGCAGATTGACCTTGAACTCGATGGTCAGCACGCCGGAATTTTCCGGCATCAGCGAGAATGCCGCATAGCCGCAGGCCGAATCGAGAGCCGTCGAAATGACGCCGGCATGAAGAAAGCCGTGTTGCTGGGTCAGTGCCGCCGAATAGGGCATTTCGATCTCGATGATGCCGGGCGTCACCAGCGTCAGCTCGGCGCCAATGGTCATCATCGCGTTCTGGCGCGCGAAGGACGTCCTGACGCGGTCCTCATAATCGGGAGCAGGAACGATCTTTGCTGCCATGGCCGTCGCCCTTCGTTTCTCGACAAATCTTATTGCAGAAGCATTTATCGCAGAGGGGTGGGCGGCAGGCAATCGCAAATGCTGCACTGCAGCAATTGGCTAAACCTGCTGATAAGAGGCGAGATCGGCGACATCCGGCAACCGTTCAGCCGGCCCGCCGCAGCGCGCAGAAATAAAAGCCGTCGGTGCCGCTCAGCAACGGCGACAGCGAAATGCCGCCCGCAGCGCCAATACGCACTGCCGCCTCGTGGCCCTCAAAACGGCTGTCCCAAAGCTGGCGGTGATCGACCGGGACAAAGCCGGGATGGCGGTCCCGGAAGGCCGAAACCTGGTCGCCGTTTTCCTCGTCGAACACCGAACAGGTGATGTAGACCAGCAGACCGCCGGGTTTGACGAAGTCCCTGGCGGCATCGAGTATCATCTCCTGCTCGCCCTTGCGGGCGTCGAGCTGCCTCTGCGTCAGCCGCCATTTGGCATCCGGCCGGCGCCGCCAGGTGCCGCTACCGGTGCAAGGCGCATCGATCAGCACGATATCCATATGCTTGCCGAGCGGCGCGAGCTCGGCCGGCTTGGTGACGATCTGCACATTACGGTTTTCCGAGCGGCGGATGCGGTCGAAGATCGGTGCCAACCTTGCCTTTTCGGCGTCGTGGGCGAAGATCTGGCCGCGATTGTCCATCGCCGCAGACAGCGCCAGCGTCTTGCCGCCGGCGCCGGCGCAAAAGTCGAGCACCTGCATGCCAGGCTCGGCGCCGGCCAGTTCGGCTGCAATCTGCGAACCTTCGTCCTGAACCTCGAACCAGCCTTTCTGGAAGGCCGGTTCGGCCTGCACGTTCGGGTGCCTGCCGTCGCCGTCGATCGGCGGGATGCGGATGCCGTGCGGCGCGATCCGCGCAGGCTTGGCGCCGGTCTCCGCCAATTCCGCCAGCACCTTGCCACGATCGGCCTTGAGCGTGTTGACCCTGAGGTCGAGCGGCGGGCGAGTGCCAAGCGCGGCACCCTCTTCCACCCAGGCCGTGCCGAACGCCCGCTCGAACAGCGGCATGCACCAGTCGGGGATGTCTGCCCTGACAGCCGGCGGCGCATCGGCAAGCCGGCGAGCTGCAAGCGTTGTCAGTTCGTCGGCGTTCAGCAGCGGCGGCGCGAACTTGTCGCCCTCGAGCGCCTCGTTCAGCGACTGCGCCGTCTGGCCCCATTCGAGCAGCAGCGCGCCGAAGCCGATGGCGCGCGGCGTGTCTTCGCCCAACAGCCAGCCGGCCGAGCGCTTGCGGCGCAGCGCGTCATAGACGATGTTGCCGATCGCGGCGCGGTCGCCGCCACCGGCGAAGCGGTGCGACAGGCCCCAGTCCTTCAGCGCATCGGCCACCGGCCGGTGGCGCCGGCCAATGTCGTCAAGCACTTCGATGGCTGCCGCCAGCCGCCCGCCCAGTCTCATTGTCGTCTTCCATTACTCAGCAAAATAAAATCCGGCCCTGCTCTTAGAGCTTTTCGTGTCCTGATTGAAACAGTCTGTTTCCCCGACGGCGAGACAATCCATGCAAGGCGGGTGACGAATGTGGGTTGGTGCATCGCGAGCCGCCGCCACCAAGCGGGCGTCGGCATGCGGGACCAAATAATTCGATCAATATATTATAAGCCTCTAATGTTCTTGTCTGGCGAGCACAAGCACGCCGGCAGGTGCAACTGCGCTGCTTTGCAACTTTTGCGGTTGCGAATACGCTTTGCGCGGTGATTCGCGTCGCAGAAAAAAGCGGAGCCGCGGGTCGATACGAGGAGAGGGCAATGAAAACTTATCTGGCGGAAGTTCTAGGCACGTTTCTATTGGTGTTCATCGGCACGGCTTCGGTGGTGACGGGCGGCTTCGGCGGCGCGCTGCCGCTTGGCCAGGAAGGTATCGGTCTGGCATTCGGCATCGGCCTGATCGCGGCGGCCTATGCGATCGGCCCGATCTCGGGCGCGCATCTCAATCCGGCGGTGACGCTCGGCGTGTTCCTTGCCGGGCGGATGCCGGCCAGGGACGTCATTCCCTACTGGATCGCGCAGATCATCGGTGCCATCATCGCATCGCTGGCACTGTGGATCATCGTCTCCGGACAGGTCGGCGGCCACACCGGCGGCTTCGGCGCCAATGGCTGGGACGTGACGAAATGGGGCGTCAGCTCGGCCTTCCTGTGGGAGCTGATCGGCACCTTCACCTTCGTCACGGTGATCCTCGGCGTCACCAACGCCAAGCACACCACGGCGTTCGCCGGCCTCGTAATCGGCCTGACGCTGGCCGGCCTGCATTTCGCCATCATCCCGGTGACCGGCACATCGCTCAACCCGGCCCGTTCGATCGGACCGGCGCTGTTTTCGGGAACTGCGGCGATCGGCCAGCTGTGGCTGTTCATCGTCGCGCCGCTGATCGGCGGCGCCATTGCCGGCGTGGTTGCCAAGGCCGGTATCTTCGAGAAGGACTGACTTTTCGGAGGCCCAACGAAAAGGCGCGGGTCGAGGCCCGCGCCTTTTTTGTTGCGTCGAGAACTTCGTGTGCTGGATCAGGCCGCGAGGTCAAAACGGTCGGCGTTCATCACCTTGGTCCAGGCCGCGGCGAAATCCCTGACGAACTTCTGCCCGGCGTCGGCCGAGCCGTAAACCTCGGCAAGTGCACGCAACTGCGCGTGCGAGCCGAAGATCAGGTCGGCGCGGGTGCCGGTCCACTTGACCGCCTTGGTCTTGCGGTCGCGCGCTTGGTAGACTTCATCGGAGCCGGCGGCCGGATCCCAGACCGTATTCATGCTGAGCAGGTTGACGAAGAAATCATTGGTCAACGTGCCCGGCCTGTCGGTGAACACCCCGTGCTTCGACTGGCCGGTGTTGGCGCCGAGCACCCGCAGCCCGCCGACGAGCACAGTCATCTCCGGCGCCGTCAAGGTCAGCAGCTGCGCCCGGTCGACCAGCATCGCTTCGACCGACATCGGCGGCTTGCCCCTGACGTAGTTGCGGAAGCCATCGACTTTCGGCTCGAGCGCGGCGAAGGACTGGACGTCGGTCTGTTCCTGCGAGGCGTCCATGCGGCCTGGCGTGAACGGCACCTTGACGTCATGGCCGCCGTCCTTGGCCGCCTTCTCGACCGCGGCGACGCCGCCGAGAACGATGAGGTCGGCAAGCGAGACTTTCTTGTCGCCGGACTGCCCGGCGTTAAACTCGCTCTGGATGCCTTCGAGCTTTTCGAGCACGTTGGCCAGCTGCGCCGGCTGGTTGACCTCCCAGTCCTTCTGCGGCGCCAGGCGGATGCGGGCGCCGTTGGCGCCGCCGCGCTTGTCGGAGCCGCGGAAAGTCGAGGCCGAGGCCCAGGCGGTCGAGACCAACTCGGACACGGACAGGCCGGAGGCCAGGATCTTCGCCTTCAGCGAGGCGATATCCTGTTCGCCGACCAGTTCGTGGTCGACTGCCGGTATCGGATCCTGCCAGATCAGCTCTTCCTTCGGCACGAGCGGGCCGAGATAGCGGACGACGGGACCCATGTCGCGATGGGTCAGCTTGAACCAGGCGCGCGCGAAGGCATCGGCGAACTGATCCGGATTCTGGTGGAACCGCCGCGAGATCTTCTCGTAGGCCGGGTCGACGCGTAGCGCGAGGTCGGTGGTCAGCATCGCCGGGGCGCGGCGCTTCGAGGCATCGTGCGCATCCGGCACGGTGCCTGCACCGGCGCCGCCCTTCGGTGTCCACTGATGGGCGCCGGCCGGGCTCTTGGTCAGTTCCCATTCATAGTTGAACAGATTGTCGAAGAAGTTGTTGCTCCATTTGGTCGGCGTCGTGGTCCACGTCACCTCGAGGCCCGAGGTGATGGCATCGCCGGCAATGCCGGTGGCATGCTTGCTCGACCACCCGAGGCCCTGCGCTTCGATGCCTGCGCCTTCCGGCTCCGCCCCGACCAGCGACGCATCGCCGGCGCCGTGGGTCTTGCCGAAGGTGTGACCGCCGGCGATGAGCGCCACGGTTTCCTCATCGTTCATGGCCATGCGGGCGAAGGTTTCGCGGATGTCGCGTGCCGAGGCCAATGGATCGGGCGTGCCGTTCGGCCCTTCCGGGTTGACGTAGATCAGGCCCATCTGCACGGCGCCGAGATGGCCGTGAAGTTCGCGGTCGCCGGAATAGCGCTCGTCGTCGAGCCACTTGGTTTCCGACCCCCAGTCCACGTCCTGCTCGGGCTCCCAGACATCGGCGCGCCCGCCGGCAAAGCCGAAGGTCTTGAAGCCCATCGATTCCAGCGCGACGTTGCCGGTGAGGATCAACAGGTCGGCCCAGGAGATCTTCCTGCCGTATTTCTGCTTTATCGGCCACAGCAGCCGGCGCGCCTTGTCGAGATTGGCGTTGTCCGGCCAACTGTTGAGCGGCGCGAAACGCTGCTGGCCGGCGCCGGCGCCGCCACGTCCGTCGCCGATGCGATAGGTGCCGGCGCTGTGCCAGGCCATGCGGATGAAGAGCGGGCCGTAATGGCCGAAATCGGCCGGCCACCAATCCTGCGAATCGATCATCACCTGATGCAGATCCCTGATCACTGCATCGAGATCGAGGCTCTTGAATTCCGTGGCGTAGTCGAAGTCCTCGTCCATCGGGTCCGAGAGGCTGGACTGCTGGTGGAGGACGGCAAGGTCAAGCTGGTTCGGCCACCAGTCACGATTGCTCCTCCTGGCCGACCCATGTGGGACCGGGCATTTGCCGGCGCTGTTGTCGTCGGTTTTCGCGTCCATCTTTGCCTCCGATTTTGTTGATTTTCCGGGATTTTGTTGATTTTCCGGGCAGGGCCAGCGGCCACGCCATTCTGGAATGGTTCCAGATTAGCCTGCCCAGCCGATAAAGACAAATTGCCTTTGCTGTTTATTCTGATAGGTTTTCCTTATGATTGGCTTGACCGTCCGGCAGATGCATTATTTCGAAGCGCTGGCGCAAACGCTGCATTTCGGCCGCGCCGCCAAACTCGCCGGCGTCAGCCAGCCGGCGCTTTCTTCGCAGATCGCCGAGATGGAGCTGCGGCTCAATTGCCGGTTGTTCGAGCGCGGCGGCAAATCGGTGCGGATGACCGACGAGGCGCAGGCCCTGCTGCCGCGCATCGAGCGCATTCTTGCCGACGTCCGCGACGTCGAGGCGACGGCCCGGCGCGGCCGCCCGGCGCTAGAGGGCCGCTTCCGGCTCGGCATCATCCCGACGGTGGCGCCCTATCTCTTGCCGCATGTGCTGCCGAAGCTGAAACGGCATTTCCCGGCATTGCAGCTCGAATTGCGCGAGGCGGTGACCGCCTCTCTGGTCGAGGACACGGCTTCGGGAAAGCTCGACGCCTTCGTCGCGGCGCTGCCTCTCGATTACCCAGGCCTGGTCACCGAGGCGCTGTTCTCCGACCGGTTCTTCCTGGCCGTGCCGGCCGGCGATCCCGCCTTCGCCTCACCGCCGGTGGCGCCGGAAAGCCCGGCGCTGGAGCGGCTGATGCTGCTGGAGGAAGGCCACTGCCTGCGCGAACAGGCGCTCGCCGTCTGCGGCAGCGTGCGGCCGGTGGCAATGGCAAGCTACGGCGCGACCAGCCTGACGACGCTGCTGCAAATGGTGGCGCACGGGCTCGGCGTCACGCTCATCCCGGAAATGGCGGCAGGACCGGCCAGCACTATCCCCGATCTGAAGATCGTGCCGTTCCAGGAACCGATGCCGCAACGCACGATCTGCCTCGCCTGGCGGCGCAACAAGGTCCGCCACGACGAATGCGTCGAACTGGCCAAGATCATCCGCGGGCTGGATGCGGCGGTGCTGGCGGCTTGAGCGGCGGGGGGTGTCGGTCAATGGTCTGGTTTAGGCCGAAGCGGACCGCAAGCCCCTTCTAAAGGAACGACTTCAACCTTTTTAGTCTGGTGTTGACCCGAAGTCGACCTTCGCACCTGAATGGCTGCTTTGCGCCGCATCACACAGCCGTTGGGTAGGGAAGATGGTCATCCCGAAAGCCGAAAGTCCCGTTTGTTCGAATGATGACAACTAAGGAAATAGGAAACAGCCTTTGCGCGCAATTCCGTGCTTTGGCGGTGCCGAGGGTGCTTGACTAGCACTGATCTTTTTGGTGCGGCATCCGCGGCGTGCAGTAAGTGGAGAATACAATAGCGGTGAGGGCCGCGATCGGTGAGGTTCAGTGATGAATCATGCGCAGAGTACCAGGTCAAAATGTCTCCGCTGTGACTTCACCTTTATTAAACGACGGTCCTTGATTTTACTTCACGAGATACGCGGCAGGGGGTGCAACGCCATACCATCCCTCATTCCGTTATGCCTCGTTCTGCTGTTGGCATCTCCGGCAAATGGTCAGTTGGCGCCCGAAGCGTCAGCGGTTGCCACAGCTAACGACAGCTCGTCGGTCGTGGTTTCCGAACACACCGAGGTCGGCAAAGAACCCGGCAAGCCACAACCGAGCGCGCTCGGATCCCCTATATCTAGAGAGCTGGTGGTCAGCGGAACACAGGCACTCAAAACACGGGCACTCAAGGAGGGCGCGCAAACGCCGCTCGGCGAGCATGAGGAGGCTTTACGCCGCGAATTGGCCGCGGCACGAGTGGAGCTAGAGGTTATGCAGCGCGGCGCACGTGAGCTAAGCGCCCAGGCACACGTGCTGGCAGACACGGTGGCTCAGCAAGCACAAGCCCTAAATGAGCAGCAGCGAACAGACGAAGCGCTCGCGCTCGATCTGGAGGCCGCGCAGCGCGTTATCGAAAGCTACAGGGCCGAAGCCAGTCTCTGGAACAGCGAGAAGGCTGCCGCGCTTGGAGCGCACCCCTCTATGGAAGCCTCCCAGCTTGCTGCGAAGCGAACGCTTGATGACGAGCGGCACAAGGTTGAGCTCTTGGAACAAGAACTTACCACGGCTCGCCAAACTATCGATGCTCTTAAGAAAGGCGCAAATCTGGCAACCGTCGAGCAGGCCAACGCCATAAGGGACCGACAGGTGGCCGAGGCCGCGCTAAAGCAGGCTCGAGAAACACTCGAACGGGGACGCGAACGAGCAGATTCAGCTGTACGTGACCTCGATATTGTTCGCCGGGAACGCGATGTTTTAAAGCAGAACTCGGTAGATTTGAGTGCCGCGCTGGACCAGGAGCGTGAAAAGGCTATCGGTCTAGCCCGCAGCCTCAGTACCGCGCGCGAGGCAATTGATATTGTCAAGGGTAAGCGTCGCACTGCGGCTGTGGAGCGCGCGCCGAAAGCACGTACCCCCGCGAGTGCACTTGCAAGTAGGTTATCGCGTTCGGGCGCCCAACCAGCCCGTAAACCGGACTTGCCGAAAAAACAGAAAGTGAAGGTCCAAAAGTCGCCGCAAACTGCTCTGCTGGCAACCATACCTCTTCCCGCAGCATTGCTTCCAACACGGCCATCCAAAAACGGCGAGCCGCGCCAGTGAAGACTAGGGAGCGAAAGCCGCAGGGGAGATGACAATGAAGAAGTATGTCGCAGCCGCGTTGACGATCGGGATCACAATTGGGCCTGCCTCCGCTCTTGAAGCAGGTGTGGGCGGTAGGGCCGGCGGTGTCGGGGTCAGTGCTGGAGTGAGCGCCGGTTCGCAAGGCGTATCTGTGGGGGCGGGCACGAGCGTCGACGGCGTAGGCGGAGCAAATGTTGGAGCTTCGGTCGGTGCAGATGACGGATCAGTCGACGCAGGCGTTAGTGCCAGCGGCAACGTTGGTGATACAAGCACAAGTGCCAGTGTGGGCGACGATCCGTCCGCCGAAAACGAAGCGGCTACCGCACCCGACAGTTCGACTGCAGCGACAGCCCCTGCCTCTGCCAAAACCGCCAGGCAATCCATCGTCCTGCCACCCGTCCTCAGGCCTTCCAAAGCCGGTGGGGGTGATTCCACCAAGGGGTATCCCTTTGGATCTCTGGGACCACTGACAGCGAAACCCGGTACGCCGGTTGCGGTGGTGCGAGCCTGCCGCGCGGCGATCATAACCGCTGCGACGCCGCTTGGCGCCGTCCGTGTCCACACGGTAAGCGCAGGCGCCTTGCGTCAACTTCGGGGTGCACTCACGGCGCCGATCGAGGTGCGAATAGACTACGCAAGAAAGGGTGGCATCGAAGTCCGGCAGGCGCAAGTCGATTGTCGCCTCGATGCGTCGGGAAGGGTCACTGCAATAACATAGCACCAAGCCTGATTGCCAGCCCTGCCGCACGCCGACAGCGGCACGATCCGCTTCGCCATCTACAAGGCGGCCTTCTTCGTCGGTGGCGCCGTAGGTGTTGGTCAAAGGTTCGGTTTGTGCCACGAAGCCAACCCGCAAGCCCCTTCGAAAAGAACGGCTTCAGTCCCTTTCCCAGGCGGCGAGCAACGGGCCTTTGTTTCCATAGACAGGGTCCTTGCGCGGCCGGCCAACCTTGGGGATCGTTACGACCGCCTTGGCATGGTAGGCGGCAGTCGTGCACAGGTCATAGGTGCCGGATTGAGGATAGGCGCCGACGACTAGAAAATCGTCGGATGCGGAAAGACGCTGGTGCCCGGTGCCGGCCGGAAGCACCGCGACGTCGCCGGCCTTCAGCGACAGCGTTCGTCCCTTGCTGCCGCCAAACCGGACTTTCGCCGTGCCGCGCGCGACGCCCAGCACCTCGTGTATCCGCGAATGGTAATGAACATAGTCATAGATGCCGTTGCGCCAGCTATCGCCCCAGCCATTAGCTTCGAAAAGCGCCTCCATGACGGCCGCCGGATCGAATTCCTCGGGCAGCTTCACCGCGCCGCGATAGACGACAAGCGGCCAGGACGGATGGTTGGGCACCAGGCCATCGCCCGTGAAGCGAAACTCGTTCGGTTTGCGCGGCCTCAGGAGATCGGCGACCTCTCGCCTACCCGGCCTGGCGATGCCGGTGACCTGCTCGACGGCTTTCTTCGTGGTTTGCAGGATGCTCATGGTGTGGCCCTTGGGTGGTTTGGAGCTCCATGCCGGTTAATCGGCTGCGTGGCGGTTGGTTCCGCTAGGGTTAGAGTTCCGCGATCTGCACCATGGCGGCTCCGCAACAAGGTCCGGCAAATCCTGAATGGCTGCTTTGCGCCGCATTTTTGCCGTTCAGACCACCATTGCAGCTTCCCGAAAGCTGACGGTCTGCTAAGCCGGCACTAAGGCCTCGAATGGGGTGGTAGCGGTTACTCCGCCGGTCAGCCCGCTGCCCAACGATAATAGTCGCGTTGATGTCAATGCGAGCATCCCAAATATCATGCAAGTACTCCTAGGCTATCCGCCCGGGTGGTCGTTGCCACCGTGCGCGGCGATGAACATGGCGACGGCCGACCGGCAATAGGATTCGATTTCGTTGTCGTCCTCTGCTCTCGCCTCATCGAAGCGTGCGATAATCAGGAGATCGGATCCTTTGATAAGCGCGGCAAACAAGCGGGCGGACCGGAGAGGATCGGGCACGTTCAGAACCGCCTTCGCGTGCAACTGACGCAACAGGGCCTCGATTTGGGCGATGACATGGGCAGGGCCGGCTTCGTAATGGAGCTTGCTTAACGACTTTTGATTCGTCTTGTCGGCCATGATCATGGCTTCGACACTGCGGACGTCCGGGTTCAACAGCGTGCGAAGCAGGGATGATCCCACCGCCATGAGCTGATCTTCGGCCGAACCGTCGACGCCTTCAAAAAGGGCCTGTGGTGCAAACTGATGGCAGCGGGCCGCGATGGCCGCGCTGAACAGCGCCTCCTTGTTCTCGAAGTGGCGATAGATGCTGAGCTTGGATATCTTCGCTCGCTGGGCGACCTTGTCCAATGTCGTCGCATGAAAACCCAATTCCTCAAAGAGTTCGCACGCGGCGTCGACTATCGTTTGGCCAAGCGCCTCATTGGCGGGCCGGCCGCGCCGGCCCTGGCTGTTTTCGGTCACGACAATTCCAGTCCTTGACAGTATCATAATTCTTGAATTACGATACCACGCAGTGTCAAAAATGTGCAAGCCAGGCCCAAGCCAACCCCCCATCCACATACGGAGCCCATCACCATGGATGACGCCATCATCATCGGCGGCAGCTTTGCCGGTCTCGCCGCCGCCCTGCAGCTCGGCCGTGCCCGCCGCAAGGTCACCGTTCTCGATACCGGCCTGCCGCGCAACCGCTTCGCCGGCCACTCGCATGGTCTGCTCGGCCACGATCACAAGCCACCGCTGGACATCCTGGCCGAAGCGCGGCAGCAGCTGGCGCGCTATCCCACGATCAGGCTGGTCAATGCCCGGGCCGACAGGGTCTCCGGCGCCATCGACGATTTCTCTGTCCTCACTGGCGCTGGCGAAAGCCTTGGGGCGCTGCGACTGATCCTGAGCTATGGCGTTGCCGACCAGATGCCTGATGTTCCGGGCTTTGCCGAAGGCTGGGGCACGTCCATCGTACCCTGCCCCTATTGCGATGGCTTTGAAGTCGCCGGCCAGCATTGGGGCCTCGTCTGGTCCGGCCCGCCGTCGCACAATTATGTCAGGCTGTACCACGACTGGACCGACACGTTGACGGTCTTCGCCGATGGTCACGACATTGCACCCGATATCCGGGCCGATCTGGCGCGCCGCAACATACCTGTCGTTGATGGCCGGATCACCGAAATCGCCCGCCACAGGGGCCACAATGCCACCGTCAAGCTCGATACCGCCCCCGATGTCGCAGTCGGTATCTTGTTCGCGCATCCGCGCAACAAGCCGTCCGCAAGCCTGCATGAATCACTGGGACTCGCCACGGTCAATACGCCCCTCGGCATCGCCCTGAAGGCCGACGAGCGCCGCGAAACCAGCATACCCGGCATGTACGCCGCCGGCGATCTTGCAAACCCAGCCATGGCTTCGGTCACCACAGCAATATCGCAGGGCGCGACGGCGGGTATCTCAGCCCAGCAGTCGATGCTTGTTTGAGAGCACAGATTGGAGATGAGCATGGCCGTCGAACCGGACAGCGCGGGTGTGCGCTTCCCTCCGCCCTTCGTCTATCTAGGAGCGCTGCTGGTGGGGCTGGCGGCGGAGCGGTTCGTCACCCTGCGCTCTTTCGGCATCGACTGGCGGTTGCTGGTCGCGACGGGCGCGCTGCTGTTCGTTGCCGGCGCGGCGATGATGCTTGCGGCGGCGGGGCTGTTCCGGCGGCTGGGCACCAACGTTCCGCCGTCGCAGCCAACGACCCTCATCGCAACGACCGGTCCTTATCGGTGGACCCGCAATCCCATGTATCTCGGCATGGCGCTTATCTATTCCGGCCTTGCGATCGGCTTCGACGGGCCGATCGCCTTCGCCTTGCTCCCGTTGGTGCTGATCGCGACCCAGACGCAGGTGATCGCCCGCGAGGAGCGCTATCTCGAAGCGAAGTTCGGCGACGACTACCGCCGCTACAAGGCCGAGGTTCGCCGCTGGCTCTGACTATTCCGCCGCTGCCGCCTGCGGGGCCTTCTGATAAACCAGCACCGGCTTCCTTGCCGCGAGCTATCATATTCTGAAGGTTGCGGGCCGGTGTCACGGAAACCGACTGCCGGCTGACGCAGTACACCCGGCGCCTGAGGAGACGCACATGTCCAAAACCAGAGACACCGAGGCCAGCATCAGGATCGCTCGTCCGACCGCTCTTGGAGAAGCCTGACACACATGGAGTTCGAACACGTCACCTTCGACCTGCCACACTGCACCTTTCACGCGCTGCAGGGTGGTGATCCCGATGGTCAACCGACGCTCGTCTTGCACGGCTTGCCGCCACAAATGAGCCGTCGACGCACCGCACACCGATGTCTGCTTTCGAGAAGCGGTGACCAAGAGCGGACAGACCGCCATCGGCCCATATTGAGACGTTCAAGCAGTTTTCCTAACCTATCCGCCTCTGACCGCCCACCTCCCCCCACCCTCACGGCACAAATATCAAAAACACATACGTGCAAAACACCACCAGATGCACCAGCCCGGTCAGGAACGTCGTCCTCTCGGTGCTAAAGCTCACATTGCAGATGAAGAGCGCCAGGACCAAAAGCACCACGTCGGTCGCCGGCAGGCCCAGGGTCAGCCCTCTTCCGGTCAGCAGGCTGGCGGCGGCGATGCCCGGTATTGTCAGGCCGATCGTCGCGCAGGCCGAACCCATGGCGACGTTCAAGCCGCGCTGCAGCTCGTTGTTGAGGGCAGCGCGAACCGCCGAGATGGCTTCCGGCATCAAGACCAGCCCGGCGATCATTGCGCCGACAATGGCGTCGGCCTGGGGCACCTGATAGGCGACGAGCGCATCTTCGACGCTGGCGGCGACCTGTTCGGCCAGCATGACGATGCCGATCAGCCCGATCAGCAGGAGCACAGCGCTAGCGGCAATGCTTTCGTGGGCCTCGGTTTGCGCCGCGGCGCCATGTGCTTGTCCGTCGATAAAATCGTCGCGGTGGCGGACAGTCTGCGCGAACAGAAAACCGCCATAAAGCAGCACTGAAAGCACGCTGACGAAGCCAAGTTGCGCCGCCGAAAACGTGCCGGGATCGGTGGTTCGCGTGTAGGTCGGCAGGATAAGCGTCATGACGCTCAGCGCGACCAGCACCGCCAGATAGGCGCTGGTCCCTTGGCGGACGATCGCCTGCTTGCGATGGCGCCAGCCGCCAAACGTCAGACACATGCCGACAACGCCGGTCGAGGTGATCATCACCGTCGAGAAGACGGACTCGCGTGCCAGCGTCGGGTTGTTGGCTCCATGCAGCATGATGGAAACGATGATCGACACTTCGATTGCCGTTACGGCGATGGTCAGCACCAACGTGCCGTACGGCTCGCCTACCCGCCTGGCCACCGCCTCGGCGTGGTCGAGCACGACGAAAATGGTGATGAACATGATCGCGCTCGAAAGCGCGCCGATAAATATCCTGGTGCCAAGCGACCCTTCGTCCACGGACACCCCGCTGGCCCTGACCGCGACAGCCATCGCCAAGGCGGCCAGCGGCATGCCGTAAGAAACCGCCGATCTTGCGAAACCACTCATTCCAAGCCCCTTCCGCAAGCCGTGTTGCAGGTCCCTTCTGGGCAAGCCCCTTCTGCGAACCCTGCGAAAGCCTGAAGCGCGCGCTCAAGCCGTCTTCTGCGTCACCAATCCCAGTTCGTCGATCATCGCCTGGCGCATCAGGTATTTCTGCGGCTTGCCGGTCACCGTCATCGGCAATTCGGTGCGGAAGCGGATGTAGCGCGGGATCTTGAAATGGGCGATCTGCCCGGCGCAGAAGGCCTTGATCTCCTGCTCCGTTGTGATCTGGCCGGGCTTCAGCACGATCCAGGCGCACAGCTCCTCGCCATATTTCGGGTCGGGAATGCCGAACACCTGCACCTCCTTGATCTTGGGGTGGCGATAGAGGAACTCCTCGACCTCGCGCGGATAGACGTTCTCGCCGCCGCGGATGACCATGTCCTTGACCCGGCCGACGATGTTGCAATAGCCCTCGGCATCGATGGTGGCGAGGTCGCCGGTGTGCATCCAGCCGTCGACGTCGATGGCCTCACGGGTCTTCTGATCGTCGTCCCAATAGCCCTTCATCACGGAATAACCGCGCGTGCAGAGCTCGCCCGGCGCACCGACGGCGACGGTGGCGCCTTCGGCGTCGATGGCCTTGACCTCGACATGCGGATGGACGCGGCCGACGGTCGAGACGCGCTTTTCCAGGGGATCGTCGACGCTGCTCTGGAACGACACCGGGCTGGTCTCGGTCATGCCATAGGCGATGGTCACCTCGGCCATATGCATCAGCGACACCACTTTCTTCATCACCTCGATCGGGCATGGCGAGCCGGCCATGATGCCGGTGCGCAGGCTGGTGAGATCGAAGGAGGCGAACTCCGGATGATCGAGCAGGCCGACAAACATGGTCGGCACGCCGTAGAGAGCTGTGCAGCGTTCCGTTGCCACCGCCTTCAGCGTGGCGCCGGCATCGAACCCCTCGCTCGGGAAAACCATGGTCGCGCCCTTGGTGACGCAGCCCATCGTGCCCATCGACATGCCGAAGCAGTGGTAGAGAGGCACCGGAATGCACAGCAGGTCGTCGACGGTAAGCCGGATTGCCGCGGTGACGAAATTGCCGTTGTTGACGATGTTGTTGTGGGTCAGCGTCGCGCCCTTGGGCGCACCGGTCGTGCCGCTGGTGAACTGGATGTTGATGGCGTCGTCCGGTTTCAGCCCGTCGGAGATGCGGTCCAGCTTGTCATGCTCGTCGCGCCCGGCCATTGCCAGCACGTCGGCGAAATTGAACATGCCCGGCGAATTCTCCTCGTCCATGCGGATGACGGTCTTCAGCGCCGGCAGTCTGTTGGCGTCGAGCTTGCCCGGCGCCGCCTTGGCGATCTCCGGCGCCAGCGTCTCGATCATGCCGAGATAGTCGGAGCTCTTGAACTTGGCGGCGGTGACCAGCGCTCGGCAACCGACCTTGTTCAAGGCATATTCCAGCTCGACCAGCCGGTAGGCCGGGTTGATGTTGACCAGGATCAGGCCGATGCGGGCGGTGGCGAATTGCGTCACCAGCCATTCCCAGCGGTTCGGCGACCAGATGCCGACGCGGTCGCCTTTCTCGAGGCCGAGCACCAGGAAGCCGGCGGCGAGCGCATCGACGGTGTCCGACAGTTCCTCCCAGGTAAAGCGCTTGTCCTGCTCGACGAAGACGGCGGCATCGAGCGTGCCGTATCTGCCGACCGTATCGGCAAACAGCGCCGGGATGGTCAGGTTGAGCAACGGCACGCTGCGGTCACCGGAGACATGCGCCGTGCCGTCAACCGGCGCAATGAACGAACCGCCATCGCGCTTGCCGCGCAGGTTGGTTGCATTCTTCAACTCGTCGAGATTGATCGGCATCGCCGTGTCCTCCGCAGACAGAACGAGCCTATCAGCCCGGCGGGGTGGTGGAAATCCCGTCGATGGTAGGGCTGGGGTTGGAACTCGCCCTGTCAGGGCCGAAAACAAAAAAACCCGCCACGGCGGGCGGGTGTTCGGGGCCAATTGGCACCATAGCGAGATTAGTAGCATAGCTGCCGGCACAAAGCAAGAACAAAATTGCTGTACATCAGGAAAATCGCTTCGGGTCGGTGCCGCGGCTAGACCGCTGGATCCAACGTTAGTGGTTGGCAAAGGCCGAGGCGATATCCGATCTCCCCCCTTGCGGGTGAGATGCCCGGCAGGGCAGAGGGGGGGCGAAGGATCGCCAAGTTCGACTTCAGCACCCCCAACCGGGAACGGATGAGGCTCTGATTGGCTGACAGGTCGGCGGGACAGCACCCCCCTCTGGCCTGCCGGCCATCTCCCCCGCAAGGAGGGAGATTGGCAGCTTGGCCGACGGCGCCTGCTCCGCAATCGTCAACTCGAGTTCACCAACGCCATCCTGGCCGCAATATCGCGCAAGATCGCCTCGTCGGCCGGAGCGCGCATCTTCCGCGACGCCACGAGACAGGCCTGCGAGCGCAGGATCACGCCGTCGGCGAGCACCTTGAGATGGTTGGCGCGCAGCGTCGCGCCTGACGTGGTGATGTCGACGACGATGTCGGCCAATCCGGCCGCCGGCGCGCCTTCGGTGGCGCCGAGGCTTTCGACGATGCGGTAGACCTGGATGCCGTGCTTTTGCGAAAAGAATTGCTGGGTCAGGCGCCAGTATTTGGTGGCGATCCTGAGCCGCCGGCCATGGCGCTGGCGAAAATCGGCGGCGACGTCGTCGAGGTCGGCCATGGTGTCGACGTCGAGCCAGATGTCGGGCACGGCGACGACGACGTCGGCATTGCCGAAACCGAGGCGGGCGATGATTTCGGCGCGTGCCTCGCAGTCGGCGAGGTTTTCGCGCAGCAGGTCCTCGCCGGTGATGCCGAGATCGACCGAGCCCTGGCCGATTTCGCCTGCGATCTCGGAAGCCGACAGGAAGGCTATCTCGACGCTGTCCAGGCCATCGATGCGGGCGCGGTATTTGCGCTCGTCGCCGGGCAGGCTGACGGCAAGCCCGGCCTTGGCCAGCACCTCCAGCGCCTGCTCCTTGAGCCGGCCCTTCGATGGGATCGCCAGCGTGATCATGGCGCTGTCTCCCGCAGCGCCTCGATGCGGTCGAGCCAGACAGAAAAACCGACGCCGGGGATCGGCGTCTTGGCGCCGAGCAGCGTCAGCAGCCGGTCGTAGCGGCCACCACCGGCCAGCGGCCGGTCGCCGCCTTGCGCCGCGACCTCGAAGACGAGGCCAGTGTAATAATCGAGCGGGCGGCCGAAGGCGGCATCGTAGCTGATTTCAGACATCGGCAGACCGAGGCTTTCGATTGCCGCGGCGCGGGCGGCAAAATTCTCCAGCGCAGTTCCCAGCGAAAGCCCGGCATCGGCGGCAAAACTTGCGAGCGCCCCGGCGGCGCTATCTAGCGGCACGTCGATCGCCAGGAAACCCTTCAAAGCCGCAAATGCCTCGTTCGACAGCCGGACGCTGCGCAGTTCGGCTTTCTCGATCAGCCGCCGCGCAATCTCGGACGGCGAACGCCCGGCCGTTGCCGACAGGCCGGCCTCTTCCATGCCGCCGGCGATATGCGCCGAAAGAGCCTCCAGATCGCCGTCGAGGACAAGCGCTGCCACCGCGCCGGCGATCTGGCTGTTGCGCGGCGGATTGGCGAGGTCGGCAAGCGCCGCTTCCAGCATTGGCGCCGAGCCGAAGGCGCGGGCCAGCCGCATGCGCCAGCCGCGCGGCAGGCCAAGCGCTGCCAGCACCGCCTCGAAAATGGTCTGGTCGCCAAGCGTCACCGCCAGGTCCCGGCCGGGCAGCACCAGCGAAAGCAGCGCATGCGCGTCGGCCAGCGAACGCGCGTCGGCGGCGGCCGTGTCGCGGTCGCCGAGGTCCTCGATGCCGGCCTGGAAGAATTCGTTGCCGCCCTCGCGGCGCTGGCGAAACACCTCGCCGAGATAGGAATAGCGGCGCGGCGTGCCGGCCTGGCTGGCAATGTGGTCGAGGCAGACCGGAATGGTGAATTCCGGCCGCAGGCAAAGCGTCTGCCCGGTCTCGCTTTCGGTGAGAAAAATCCGCCGGCGCAAATCCTCGCCCGCCATGTCGAGGAACGGATCGGCCGGCTGAAGCACGGCGACCTCGACCGCATGGGTGTTGCGCGCGGCGAAGAGCGTCGCGATATCGGATGCGATGGCGGGGGAGGTCATGGCAGGCGCCCTTCCCTTCTCCTCTTGTGGGAGAAGGTGGATTGGCGCGGAGCGCCAAGACGGATGAGGGGTGCCGGAAGAAATGAGGCGTCGGCGTTCCCTGGAACACCCCTCATCCGTCCGAGCTTCGCTCGGCCACCTTCTCCCACAAGGGGAGAAGGGAGCGGCGCCCTACTTGCCACGCGCCCGCTCCTCGGCCTGCGCCGCCAGTATCTTCTTCACCTCGGCGACCAGATCGCCTTCCGCCACGGTCACCTGCGCCGGCCGTGCGGCGCGCCATTCGGCGTTGTCGGCGATCTCGGCCGACATCTTGGCGCCTTCGATCAGGTCCTTGATCTGCAGCTCGCCCTTGGCGCGCTCGTCGCCGCCCTGAATGATGGCGACCGGGCTGCCGCGGCGGTCGGCATATTTCAGCTGCGCCTTCATGCCGGCGCCGCCGAGATACATTTCGGAGCGGATGCCGGCGGCGCGCAGCTCGGCGACCATCTTCTGGTAGCGGCCGAGGCTTTCCGTATCCTTGTCCATGGTCAGCACGACGACCGGCGCGATCACATCCGAAATGTCGAGCTTGCCGAGGTTCTTCAGCGCCGTCATCAAGCGGGAGACGCCGATCGAAAAACCGGTCGCCGGCACCGGCTCGCCGCGGAAACGCGAGACCAGACCGTCATAACGGCCGCCGCCGCCGACCGAGCCGAAGCGCACGATCTGGCCGTCCTCATTGGGGATCTCGGCCAGCAGCTCAGCCTCGTAGACCGGGCCGGTGTAATATTCGAGGCCACGCACGACGGAGGGGTCGATGCGGATGCGGTCTTCACCGTAGCCGCTTTGTGCGACCATGGTTCTTATCTGCTCCAGCTCTGCAAGGCCCTCGACAAACGGCGCATTCGTTATGCCCAGATGTTCGAGTTTCCTTTCCTCGACAAGATTGCTGAGTCCGGGGTTGATGGATCCCAGTGTCTGGACAATTTTTTCGGGATCGTGCTGCGCCATGACTGTGAAATAGCTGATCACAACGTCGATTTGCGCATTATCCAGCCCGGCACCTTTGGTGAAATCACCGCTCTCGTCCTTGCGCCCTGCACCCAAAAGCAGGCGCACGCCCTCGACGCCCAACTTGTCCAGCTTGTCGATCGCGCGCAGCACCTGCAGCCGGCGGCCGGCATTCTCCTCGCCGCCAAGGCCGATCGCCTCCAGCACGCCGTCGAGCACCTTGCGATTGTTGACGCGGATGACGTAGTCGCCGCGCTTGATGCCGAGCGCCTCCATCACATCGGCCATCATCATCGCCATCTCGGCGTCGGCGGCGACGCCCGGCGTGCCGACCGTGTCGGCATCGAACTGCATGAACTGGCGAAAACGGCCGGGACCGGGCTTCTCGTTGCGGAACACCCAGCCGGAGCGATAGCTGCGATAGGGCTTCGGCAGGCGCTCGAAATTTTCGGCGACAAAGCGCGCCATTGGCGCGGTCAGGTCGTAGCGCAGCGACAGCCACTGGTCGTCGTCGTCCTGGAACGAGAACACGCCCTCGTTCGGCCGGTCCTGGTCGGGCAGGAATTTGCCGAGCGCATCGGTGTATTCGATCAGCGGCTGGTCGACCGGCTCGAAACCGTAAAGCTCAAAGACCGAGCGGATCGTCGCCATCATCTTCTCGACGGCGCGCAGATCGTCGGCGCCGCGGTCGACAAAGCCGCGCGGCAGCCGCGCTTTCATCTTTTCGGATTTGTCGGCCATGGGATGGGTACTTTGCTAAGCAATTGGTGACTTATTTCGGGTCGGCGTGTCCTACCGATGCAGCCCGGAGAAGGCAAGGGTTTGCGCTTCTCCTTGCTCCCCCTGCGCGAGAAGGCAAGAAAAAGAAGCTGAAACAATTGCGCCATGCGCGCGGCATCGTGCCGACACAATCCGGGCCGATAAGCGCGCCGAAACAAGGGGTTCGGGGCCATGGCCACGCTACAGAAGTTCGACATCATCGATAGCGGCGCAGGCGACGCCCCGGTCCGGCTGCGGCCGGCCGACAACCATGCGCCAAAAACGACGAAGCAAATCGCGGGACCGTTCGAGATCGCGGCGCAACAGCGCAGCGGGCCGACCATGCGCGACGTGCTGATGACCGGCCTGCTGGTGATCTATCCGGTGTTCGCCGCGCTGGCGGCCATCCTGGCCGGGTTTTTCCTCGCCGGCGCCGGCGGCGCCTGAGCGGCTCTTCCTTCTCCCCCTGTGGGAGAAGGTGGCCGAGCGAAGCTCGATCGGATGAGGGGTGTTCCAGGGAACGCGACGCCTCATTTCTTCCAACACCCCTCAACCGTCTCGGCGCTGCGCGCCGATCCACCTTCTCCCACAACAAGGGGAGAAGGCAAAAGGTCGCTCACTTCGGCCGTTTGAACGCTTTCCGCTCCGCCTCGACCGGTTCCCGGCAGACGCAGCCCTCGAGATGGTCGTTGACCAGCCCCATCGCCTGCATGAAAGCGTAGACGGTGGTCGGGCCGACAAAGCTCCAGCCGCGCTTCTTCAGCTCCTTCGAAATGCGAACCGAAACTGCCGTCGTCGGATTGGCGCGCAGATGGGCGAGGTCGACGATCTCGGGGCGCTCGTCCGGGCCGGGCTCGAACTTCCAGAACCAGGCGGCCAGCGAGCCGGCCTCGTCGATGAGTTCGCGGGCGCGTTTGGCGTTGTTGATGGTCGAAACGATCTTGCCGCGGTGACGGATGATGCCGGCATTGCCGAGCAGGCGCTCGACATCGGCGTCGGTGAAGGCGGCGATCTTGTCGACATCGAAGCCGGCGAAGGCCTCGCGGAAATTGTCGCGCTTGCGCAATATGGTCAGCCAGGACAGGCCCGACTGAAAGCTTTCGAGGCAGATCTTTTCGAACAGCCGGCGATCGTCGGCGACCGGCCGGCCCCATTCGTGGTCGTGGTAGTGCAGATAATCCGGCAGGTTGCCGTGCCAGAAGCAGCGGGCGATGCCGTCGGGACCAGCAATCAGACCTGTCTTTTCGTCCATGGCGGAATTCCGTTCGTGTCTTGGCGTTAACGCGTTTTGAAGCGGCCTTTACCGCGGCTTTACCAGATTCCTGAACCGGGCGGTAACCACACCAAAAGGTTTACTGACAGACAGGCATTTTACGCATTCCGATTCATGTTTCGGTTGCCGCTTCGCGCCCAATGTCGCGGAAATCGGGGAAGCTTTGCGCCCCGGCATGTTCGACGATCAAGGTGCGATCCGATGAAGATATTCTTGTTCCCACTGTTCGGCGCCGCGGCCGTGCTTGCCGTCGGCGCCGCCAATGCCAACGACCGCTATGCCGAGAGGCCGCCGGTGGTAGTCAGCCCCGACCTTTCGGCGCCCTGGGTGCTGCAGCTCGGCCATGCGCCGGGCATCGTGCGGCAGAGCCGGCAGGAAGCGCAGTCGCTACGGCGCTACCGGCGGCAAGCTGAACCCGATCAGTTGCGCACCGCAGCGGTGCAGGCGCCGGCCAAACGCATGGTGATGCGGCCGCAGATCGATCCCGTCTATTTGCCGCAGGAAGTCGCCTATGACGGCCCGCAGAAGCCGGGCACGATCGTCATCGATACGAGAGAGAATTTCCTCTATCTGGTCGAGAAGAACGGCAAGGCGCGGCGCTACGGCGTCGGCACCGGCAAGCCGGGCTTCGAATGGTCCGGCACTCACAAGATCACCAACAAGCGGGTCTGGCCGGACTGGCGGCCGCCGGCGGTGATGATCGCCCGCGAAGCCGCAAAGGGCCGTTATCTGCCAACCTATCTCGCCGGCGGCATGGAAAACCCGCTCGGCGCACGCGCGCTCTATCTCGGCTCGACCGAATACCGCATCCACGGCACCAACCAGCCCTGGACCATCGGCGGCGCGGTGTCGTCGGGCTGCATCCGCATGCGCAACGAGGATGTGGTCGATCTTTACGAACGCGTGAATATCGGAACAACGGTGGTGGTGATATAGTTGCCGCGACGAATCATCTGGTCTAGAAAGACATTAGCTTTGGCTTTCTGAGGCCAGATGAATAAACAACGGGGGACGGGCCGTGTGGGGATGCGGCCAGTCACGAAAGGGCAGCGCGGCAAGCCGTGCTGCCCTTTTTGTTTCCGCCAGCGAGAATTGACGAAGATTTCGCCGGCACGTCGCGCGACAGGCATAGCGGTTCGCTTTTCGCGCTGCCTTTTCGCCGTCCCTTTGCTATGTGGCAGCCAAAATTCCAGACAAAGGCCCTATCTCGATGTCCCTCTCCGATGACAGCCGCTATCTCAAGGGCGGCCCGGTTGCCCAACGCATCATCGCCAGCGTGCGCGAGGACGCGGCGATCGCCACCGCCGAAGGCTTTCCGCCCAAGCTGGTGTCGATCACCGTCGGCGACACAGCGGCGGTCGACATCTATGTCCGCAACCAGCGCGCCAAGGCGGGGCTGGCCGGAATCGGCTTCGAGGAGAGGCGCTTTCGCGCCGACATCACTGCCGGCGAACTCGAAGCTGCGATCCACGGCCTCAACGCCGACCCGCGCGTCACCGGCATCATCATCCAGCGACCGGTGCCGGTGCATATCCCGATCAAGACGCTGCAGGCGGCGGTGCATCCACTCAAGGACGTCGAGGGCATGCATCCGGCGTCGATCGGCAACATCGTCTACAACCAGCTCGACCTGGCGCCCTGCACTGCCGCTGCCTCGGTCGAACTGCTCAGGGAAACCGGCCTCGACCTCAAGGGGCTCGAAGTGGTGGTCGTCGGCCACTCCGAGATTGTCGGCAAGCCGATCGCCTTCCTTTTGATGAGCGAAGGCGCGACGGTAACCGTCTGCCATCACATGACACGCTCGGTGGCGGCACACGCACGCCGCGCCGACGCGCTGTTCGTGGCCGTCGGCAAGCCGCGGCTGATCAAGGCCGACATGGTCAAGCCGGGCGCCGCCGTGATTGATATCGGCATCAATTCGGAAATCGGACCGGACGGCGAAAGCCGCATCGTCGGCGACGTCGATGCCGAGAGCGTCAGGCACGTCGCGTCGTGGATCACGCCGGTGCCGGGCGGCGTCGGCCCGATCACCGTGGCGATCCTGCTGCGCAACACCATGGTGGCGCTCAGCCGCCAGCGCGCCCGCTACCAGGCAACCTACGGCACGGCGGACAGACTGGCGGCGGAGTAAACCACCGCTGCATCACTCGGCCGCGATGACCGCCCTCTCTTCGCGAACGCCTTCGGGCTTCGGCCCGCCATAGGCCCAGTCGAGCAGCTTTATCGTGTGCACCACCGGCAGCTTGGCGGCGGAGGCGATCTGGGTGATGCAGCCGATATTGCCGGTGGCGACGATTTCAGCGCCGGTCGCCTCGATATTCCTGACCTTGCGGTCGCGCAGCGTCGCCGAAATGCCGGGCTGCAGGATATTGTAGGTGCCGGCCGAACCGCAGCAGAGATGCCCTTCGCGCGGCTCGCGCACGACGAAGCCGGCACGGACCAGAAGCTCCTTCGGCTGGCGGGTGATCTTCTGGCCGTGCTGCATCGAGCAGGCCGAGTGATAGGCGACGATGATGCCCGGTCTACGCACCGGCTGAGGCAGGTCGAGGCTTGCCAGATATTCGGTGATGTCCCTGGCCAGCGCCGAGACGCGCGCGGCCTTGTCGGCGTAGGCAGGATCGAGGCGCAGCATGAAGCCATAATCCTTGATGGTGGTGCCGCAGCCGGATGCGGTGATGATGATGGCGTCGAGTCCGCCTTGCTCGATGGCGCGCGTCCAGGCGTCGACATTCCGTTGGGCCGACGCCAGGGCAGCGTCCTCGCGTCCCATATGATGCACCAATGCGCCGCAGCAGCCCTCGCCCTGCGGGACGACGACCTCGACACCAAGCCGGGTCAGCAGCGAAATCGCCGAGTCGTTGATGCCGGGATCGAGCACCGATTGCGCGCAGCCGGCGAGGATGGCGACGCGGCCATTTTTCTTTGCGCCCTGCCCCGCATGGATGCCCGGCGAAGCCATCGGCGATGCAGCGGGGATGTGCGTTGGAGCGAGCTTCAGCATCGCCGCCAGCGGCTTCAATGCCGAGATTTTCTCGAACAGGCCGGCGAATGGCTGGCCGAGCTTCGCCAGCTTGAGCGCCGCGCGAAAGCGCGAGGGATAAGGCAGCACAAACGCCAGCATGGCGCGCGTCAGGCGATCGGCCAGCGGCCGCCTGTAGGTCTCCTCGATATGGGCGCGGGCGTGGTCGACCAGATGCATGTAGTTGACGCCCGACGGGCAGGTGGTCATGCAGGCGAGGCAGGACAGGCAGCGGTCGATATGGGTGACGATCTCCTTGTCGGCCGGCCGTCCGTTCTCCAGCATGTCCTTGATCAGGTAGATCCGGCCGCGCGGCGAATCCAGCTCGTTGCCGAGCGTCACATAGGTCGGGCAGGTGGCCGTGCAGAAGCCGCAATGCACGCATTTGCGCAGGATCTTCTCCGATTCCGCGACATGCGGATCGGCAAGCTGGGCAAGCGAGAAGGAAGTCTGCACGCAAAAGAATCCTTACCGTTTGAACATGATCTTTTCCCAAAACCGGTACCCACTTTTGGGGATCATGCTCATAATCCCAGGAACCAGCTTTCCGGGTTCTTGACCGCCTCGCCGCGCTGCAGCGCCTGCAGGCCGAGAATGCAGCGGGCGATGAACCAGACCGCGACGGCGACCATCAGCACGACGCCGACGACCACGACCATCAGCAGCGCCGAGATCAGTGCATAGAGCAGGCCGATCCAGAAGGTGCGGATCAGGAATGCGTAATGGCTTTCAACGAAGCCGCCGGCCTTGCCGCGGTTGATATAGGCCAGGACGATGCCGACAATGCCGCTGACGCCGATAACGAGGCCGGCGAGATAGAGGATATAGATGACCAGCGCGTTGGTCGGACCGGGCTCCAGCCAGCGGTCGGTCTGGCGTGACGTACCGTTTTGGCCTGCATCGCTCATTGCGCTCCTCCCTCGGTTGCTGGGGCGAGAGTAGCAGAGCCTGCGCCCGGCGCCATACGCCCGGGATTGAGGATATTCTTCGGGTCGAATTCGGCCTTCAGCCGCGCCGACAGTGCTGCAAGAGGCGGCGCTTGCGGTTCGAACACGGGTATCGCCGCGCGATGCGCAGGGGTTGCGCGAGCCAGCGTGGCATGGCCGCCGCCATGCTTTCTGATCAGCCCGCGCAACAGGCCGGCCTCTGGATCGTCCTGCTGCATGCGCAGCCAGATCAGCCCGCCCTGCCAATCGTAGAAGGCATCGACCGCGGCCTGCATGCGCAGCGCCAGCACCATAAGGTGGCCCTGCGACGGCGCCATCGAGACGCGCCACACCGGCCTTTCGCTGCCATCGGCGAACGGCGCGCAATCGCGGATGTCACGCCAGACAGAATACGAGACCGAACCGGAAATCTCCTGCAGCGGACCGGCGTTTTTCAGCAGGTCTTTCAGCGCCGCGATGCGGTAGGCGACCGACGGGCCGAAACCCTCGATGCGCAGCAGCGTCGCCGCATCGCTGCCGAGACTGCCGCCGGCGACCCGCGCGGCGACCCGTTCAGGAAGATGGGCCGCACTCGACACCTCCGCGCTGGAACCCAGTGCCAGCGCCATGGCGGCGGTGGCATGATCGTCGAGCAGGCCACGGATGGCGAGCGTGACTTCGGTCTCGGCAGCGGGAAGCACCTTGAAGGTGACGTCGGTGAACACCGCCAGCGTGCCCCAGCTGTTGGCCATCAGCTTGGACAGATCATAGCCGGTGACATTCTTGACCACACGGCCGCCCGACTTGAAGGCCTCGCCACGGCCGGAAACGGCCGCGATGCCAAGGATGTGATCGCGCGCAGCCCCGGCCTTCAGCCGCCGCGGGCCGGAAAGGTTCGCGGCCAGCACGCCGCCGATCGTGCCTCGTCCTGGTTCACCGCCGAGCAGCGGGCCGTAGTCCATCGGCTCGAAGGCCAGTTGCTGGCCGTTTTCGGCAAGCAGGCTTTCGATCGCGGCCAGCGGCGTGCCGGCTTTCGCCGACAGCACCAGTTCGGCCGGCTCATAGAGCGTGACGCCGGACAGGTTCGACAGGTCGAGCGTATGCTCGCTCTGCTGCGGCCGGCCGATGCCGCGCTTGGAACCATGGCCGAGGATCTCGAGCGGCGAGTCTTCCGCTGCGGCCCAGGCGATGGTGGAGAGGGTTTCCGCTGATGTGGTCGGGGTGAAGGTGGTCATGCGGCAGAACCACCAGTCGTAAATGACGAGAAGCCGCGATCCTTCCCACCCCCCTCTGTCCTGCCGGACATCTCCCCCGCAAGGGGGGAGATCGGATGTCGCTTAGGCTTTCGCCAACCATCAACGCTTGAAGGCGAGCAGGACGTTGAAGCAGCCAATCTCCCCCCTCGCGGGGGAGATGTCCGGCAGGACAGAGGGGGGTGTCCAAGCGCCAACATACCCTCAAAACCTCGGAATGTCCGGAAATGCCAGCTGCCCGCGATGCACGTGCATCCGCCCGAGCTCCGCGCATCGCCTCAGCTGCGGAAATACCTTGCCCGGGTTGAGCAGGTGATTGGGGTCGAAGGCGCATTTGACGCGCATCTGCTGGTCGAGATCGATCTGGTTGAACATTTCCGGCATCAGGTCGCGCTTCTCGACGCCGACCCCGTGCTCACCGGTCAGCACGCCGCCGACCTTGACGCAGAGCCGCAATATGTCGGCGCCGAAACTCTCCGCCTTGTCGAGCTCGCCCGGCACGTTGGCGTCGTAGAGGATCAGCGGATGCAGATTGCCGTCGCCGGCGTGGAAGACATTTGCGACGCCGAGCCCGTATTTCTCCGACAGTTCGCGCATGCCGGCGAGGACGCGCGGCAATTCCTTGCGCGGGATGGTGCCGTCCATGCAGTAATAGTCGGGCGAGATGCGGCCGACCGCCGGGAAGGCTGCCTTGCGGCCGGCCCAGAAACTCAGCCGCTCCTGCTCCGATTGCGAAATGCGGCATGTGGTCGAGCCGTTCCTATAGGCAATGGCTTCGACCAGGCCGATCAGATGGTCGACCTCGACACCCGGCCCGTCCAGCTCGACGATCAGCAGCGCCTCGACATCCAGGGGATAGCCGGCCTGGACGAAATCCTCGGCGGCGTGGATGGCCGGGCGGTCCATCATCTCCATGCCGCCCGGGATGATGCCGGCGCCGATGATGTCGGCGACACATTGGCCGGCTTGCTCGCTGGTCGGGAAGCCGATCAGCAGGGCACGCGCCGTCTCGGGCTTCTTCAAAATGCGGACGGTGACCTCGGTGACGACACCGAGCAATCCTTCGGAGCCGGTCATCACGCCGAGCAGGTCGTAGCCTTCCGCGTCGAGATGGCTGCCGCCGAGGCGCACCACCTCGCCATTCATCAGCACCATCTCGATACCAAGCACATTATTGGCGGTGAGACCGTATTTTAGGCAGTGCACGCCGCCGGAATTTTCCGCGACATTGCCGCCGATCGAGCAGGCGATCTGGGAGGATGGATCGGGGGCGTAATAGAAGCCCTCCTGCTCGACGGCGGTGGTGATGCCGAGATTGGTGACGCCGGGCTGAGCGACGACGATGCGGTTCTGGAAATCGATCTCGAGGATGCGGTTGAAGCGGCTCATCACCAGCAGCACCGCGTCTTCCAGCGGCAGCGCGCCGCCGGAGAGCGAGGTGCCGG
Source organism: Mesorhizobium sp. M0778 (assembly GCF_040320105.1). Taxonomy (NCBI): domain Bacteria; kingdom Pseudomonadati; phylum Pseudomonadota; class Alphaproteobacteria; order Hyphomicrobiales; family Phyllobacteriaceae; genus Mesorhizobium; species Mesorhizobium sp. M0778. The sequence goes on from NZ_JAMYPA010000024.1 coordinate 36,845, forward strand.
AGCCGCGCGGCACGACGCGGATATTGCGGTCACTGCAATATTTCAGCACGCGCGAGACCTGCGCCACGGTTTGCGGCAGCACCACGACCAGCGGCAATTGCCGGTAGGCGGTGAGCCCATCGCTCTCGAAGGCGCGCATCGCATTGGCTGCGTCGACGACGCCCTCGCCCGGCACGATGATGCGCATATCGGCGACGATCTCATCGCGCCGGCGCAGCGTGGCGTCGTCTGGTTTCGGCATCGCAAGACCGGACATCGACAGCCTCCTTCGACCGACTGGTAAAAATCTTTTACCAGCGACGGCTATCGGTTGCAAATGCCGCTTTGGCCGGGATCGCGGGCCTATGGCCGGGACAGCCTTTCGCAGCGGCAATCTGCCGCTGCGCGCCCCACACTACTCGCCCGGCTGCTTGCCCGGTTCGGAGTGCATGCGGCGGACACGGCGCACGCCCCACCAGACGAGCAGGACGGCGAGCGGCACCGAGGCGGCGGTGACCATTTCCGGCGCAAAGGCATGGCCGAAGATCGAGGCGCCCTTGGCGACGTAGCCGATGAGGCCGACGACATAGTAGGAAACGGCGGCGACCGACAGCCCTTCCACCGTCTGCTGCAGGCGCAATTGCAGGCGGGCGCGATTGTTCATCGATGCCAAGAGATCGCGGTTCTGCTTCTCGACCTCGACGTCGACCCAGGTGCGCAGCAGCGTGGTGGCACGGGTCAGCTTGCGCGACAGATTGGCCTGGCGCTCCTCGACCGAACGGCAGGTGCGCATGGCCGGCGCGACGCGCCGCTGCAGGAACCCGCCCCAGGTGTCGTAGCCGGGCACGGCTTCTTCCTCGAGCGCCTCCAGCCGCTCGCCGACGATGCCGTCATAGGCACGGCTGGCGCCGAACCGGTAGAGGCTGGAGGCGGCATCCGCCTCCAGTTCGGCGGCAAGTTCGGTCAGGTCGGCCAGCAAGGTCTGGCTGTCGCGGGTTTCGGCGACCTTCATTTCCAGCGTGGTCTGGGCCAGCCTGTCCTCGATGCGGCGGGCACGCCCCGAAAGCATCAGCGCCAGCGGCAGCCCAAGCATGGCCAGCGTGCGGTAGGTCTCGATATCGATCAGCCGCTGCGACAGCGCCCCGGTGCGCGCCGGTGTCAGCCCGCGATCGAGCACCAGCATGCGGGTCAAGCCGTCGCCATCCTGGCGGAAATCGGTGACGATGGCCGCGTTGCCGCGCTCGACCAGCGAATAGCACAGGCTGGTCGGGTCGAAGCCGGCGATCAGCCGCTCGTTCGCCGGTGTCCATTTGCGGATTTCGAGCCTGATGCCGGAAATCACCGTGCCCGGCGGCGAAAACCCGTTGCCGAAGGGGGTATCTTCTTGCCCCCTGCCGTTTTCGGCGAGCGGCCCTTCCCAGAGATAGGTCGAGAACTCCGTGTGCCGTTCCCAGCGCAGCGAGCCCTTGCCCCACTTCATCGCGTGATGGCGGGCATGGCGGTCGGGCGCGGCAATACCAAGGCGCTGCGACAGTTCCGAAAGCACTGCCAGATCGACGCTCGAGCCGCCTTCGGTCATGAAGGAAAGCTGCACCAGCACGCGCGGCTTTTCGACCAGCGGATGCGGTCGGGCGTGGACCTCGCCGAGCGCGCCGGGCCGACCTTCATGCGCCGGAAAGCCCATGACGCTGCCGCCCATGGCTTTGGCGCGCAGCTGGAATTCGAGATTGGACGGGTCGGCGTCTGGCACGGCTGGTCCCCCGGGCTTCTCTGAGCCCTTTGGCAATGATGTCCCTCTAGAGCGGTTTTATCGTTTCACGGAAACGCCGAACCGCTCTATCCCTTTGATTCTGCGCAATTCCGGACGGAAAACCGTTTCACACTTTTCCTGGAATTGCTCTAGAGGCAATCGCCAGGGGACGCAAACAGCCAGTTTAGCAGAAGGTGATATGAAGCCGCGGCTGTGAAACCGACCCGGCCGGGCGAATTGGATAAATAATTTGACCAGTTGGCGACGCTGGCTTTATCTTGCGCGACATCGGTTCAACCCCCAGGCACCCCGTTTGAGCGACATTTTCTCCCGGATCGAGCATTCGCGCACTGCCGACGAGGTGGTGCAGCAGATCGAGAGCCTGATCCTCGAAGGCGTGCTGCGCACCAGCGACCGGCTGCCGGGCGAGCGCGAGCTGGCGCGCCAGTTCGAGGTGTCGCGGCCGATCCTGCGCGATGCCTTGAAAGCCTTGGAAGGGCGCGGGCTATTGACGACACGGCCAGGCGGCGGCACCCATGTCGCCGACGTCATCGGCCAGCTGTTCACGAAGCCGGTGGCCGACCTGATCTCGATGCATCGCAAGGCGGTGACCGACTATCTGGAGTACCGCCGCGAGATCGAGGCGGTGGCGGCGGAATATGCGGCGCGGCGCGCCACATCGGACGATCTGGCGCTGCTCGACCGCATCATGGCACGGATGGACGAGGCGCACCGGACCGGCAATTTCGACGACGAGGCGGAAATCGACGTTGAGTTCCATCACGCGATCTGCGAATGCGCGCACAACATCATCCTGCTGCACACGCTGCGCGCCTGTTACCGGCTGCTGTCGGAAGGCGTGTTCCAGAACCGGCGGCTGGTGTTCAGCGTGCCGGGTGCGCGCGAGGCGCTGCTTTCGCAGCACCGGGCAATCTACACCGCGGTCAAGGCCGGCGATCCGGCCGCGGCGCGGCAGGCGGCGATGGACCACATCTCCTATGTCGAACGGTCGATGGCCGAGGCCGAGCGCAGCGGCGACTGGCAGCGCGTGTCGCGGCTGAGGCTCAGGCAGCGCTCCGAGCCCGGTGATGGCGAGCCGGCAAGAAAACAGCCGTAGGCCGCGGCCAGAAAATTCAACGACGAACCAGCGAAGAACCAGCGGAAAAAGATCCATGAGCAGCATCCTCACCATCGCCGACCTCAAGGACCTGGCGCGCCGCCGTGTGCCGAAGATGTTCTTCGACTACGCCGATTCCGGCGCCTGGACCGAAAGCACCTACCGAGCCAACGAAGAGGATTTCCAAAAGATCAAGTTCCGCCAGCGCGTGCTGGTCGACATGGACAACCGCTCGCTGGAATCGACCATGATCGGCGAGAAGGTGGCGATGCCGGTGGCGCTGGCGCCGACCGGCATGACCGGCATGCAGCATCCGGACGGCGAGATGCTGGCGGCGCAGGCGGCGGAAGAATTCGGCGTGCCGTTCACGCTGTCGACGATGAGCATCTGCTCGATCGAGGATGTCGCGTCGGTGACCAGGAAGCCGTTCTGGTTCCAGCTCTATGTGCTGCGCGACAAGGATTTCGTCTTCGATTTGATCGACCGGGCAAAGGCGGCGAAATGTTCGGCGCTGGTGCTGACGCTCGACCTGCAGATCCTGGGCCAGCGCCACAAGGATATCCGCAACGGGCTTTCGGCGCCGCCGCGGATGACGCCGAAGCACCTCTGGCAGATGGCGACAAGGCCGCGCTGGTGCGTCGGCATGGCCGGGACCAAGCGCCGGAGCTTCCGCAACATCGTCGGCCATGCCAAGGGCGTCGGCGACCTCGCCTCGCTTTCGTCGTGGACGAAGGAGCAGTTCGATCCGCATCTGTCGTGGAAGGACGTCGCCTGGATCAAGGAGCGCTGGGGCGGCAAGCTGATCCTGAAAGGCATTCTCGACAAGGAAGATGCGATGATGGCGGCCAGGTCGGGTGCCGATGCGATCATCGTTTCCAACCATGGCGGCCGCCAGCTCGACGGCGCCTCGTCATCGATCATGGCGCTCGAAGAGATCGCCGATGCCGTCGGCGACACGATCGAGGTGCATATGGACGGCGGCATCCGTTCCGGCCAGGACGTGCTCAAAGCACTGTGCCTCGGCGCCAAGGGCACCTATATCGGCCGGCCTTTCTTGTACGGCCTCGGCGCACTCGGCAAGGAAGGGGTTACCAAGGCGCTGGAAATCATCCGCAAAGAGATGGACATAACGCTGGCACTGTGCGGAAAGCGTCTGGTCACCGACATGGGCAAGGATCAGCTTCGGCGCTAAAGTCCCGTGACAGCATGATCACGGAGGCGACGCAGGCATTGACGGAGCCCGGCATCAATTTTTACGAGGCGCGCGGACCGCAAGGCATGCGCCTTTATGCGATCGGCGATGTGCACGGCCGGCTCGACCTGCTGGCCGCCATGCACCGGCGGATCGAGGCGGAGCTCGGTCAAAGGCCGTCGGCCGATTGGCGCGTGATCCATCTCGGCGACTATGTCGACCGCGGCCCGGACTCCAAAGGCGTCATCGATTTCCTGATCGACGCGCAAAAACGCGATCCGCGTCACCTGATGCTGGCCGGGAATCATGATCTCGGCTTTCTCGATTTTCTCGATGTCCCCGATCAGGACGGGCTGTTCATGCGCTATGGCGGCATCCAGACGGCGCTGTCGTATGGTGTGTCACTCGGTGGGAGCAGCGCCTGGTTTGGCCGCGCCGATGCGGCATTGCGGCAAGGGCACGCCGCACTGGTCGAGGCGGTGCCGCAGAACCATGTCGAATTCCTGCGCTCGCTGCCCTTTTCAGTGACGTTCGGCGATTTCTTCTTCTGCCATGCCGGCATCCGGCCCGGCATTGCGCTGGAAAGCCAGAGCCCGCAGGACCTGATCTGGATCCGCGAGGTCTTCCACGATCACACCGGTCTTCATCCCAAGATCGTGGTGCACGGCCATACGCCGGTGCCCAAGCCCGAGATCACAGGCAACCGCGTCAATGTCGACACCCTCGCCTGGCAGTCGGGAAACCTCACCGCGCTCGTCGTGGACGGCGCGGACAAGCATATCCTGACAGTCACGGGTGAGCGGGCTTAGGGAAGGCGTGGGGTTATGAGCAGAGGGTCTAGCGAAGCGCGGCGGTGACGCCGTAGCCGTCGACGGCATTGTGGTTGTTGGCTGCGTCGGCGGAATAAATGCCGAGGCCGCACAAGACAATGGCCGACAACATGGCAAAGGACAAAAAGGCTGCTTTCACGGACGTCATCTCTTGTTGAGCTTCCTGCATCTATGCACGAGCGGGTTACCAATGCGTTGAAACGCAAAATTCGTCGCAAATGTCTGACGGTTTCGCGCTTCTAGGCATGTTCTGTATCGGCGGTGTGTCGCGCGGGTCACAGGATAGGTTCATCGCGGTTGCACGGAAGATGCAGAGCGGCGCCTTTTAGGCTAGCGGATTGACACAGGCCAAGGATGAAACGCGTTATCCCCGGCGGATTTGGCGCCGCGTGCCAAATATGCAACGTCGCCAAATAGGCAACGTTGGCTGTATGAGTCGTCAGATCGTCGCCACCCAGGCGCGGGCGATGGCCAGGCCGGCGGCATCGGCTTGCGGTCCGTTGCGGGCCATTTCATCGTCGAGCCGACCTGCCCATTCAGGATGCCGCTCGGCAATCAGCGGTGCGAAGGAGGTGCTCCAGTCGCGAACCATCGGCCGGTCGGCCTCGAAATGGAACTGGAAGCCATAGACGGCGCGGCCGATGCGGAACGCCTGGTTCTCGGCGACGGCGTTGCCGGCCAGCCGCACGGCCCTCTCAGGCAAGACAAAGGTGTCGTCGTGCCATTCGAAGATCGGGAATTTTTCGGGCAAGGCGGCGAGCACCGGATCGGCGTTCGCGGCCGCGGTGAGCGCTACCTCGTGCCAGCCGAACTCCGAGGCACCGCCGATCTGGTTCTCGCCGCCAAAGGCGCGCGCGACCAACTGGCCGCCAAGGCAGATGCCGAGCACCGCGCGATCCCTCTCGGCAAAATCGCGCGTCAGGTCGAGCAGGCCCGGAAAATAAGGACAGAGCTCGTCGTCCAGTGCATTCTGGGCGCCGCCGAGCACCACCATGGCGTCATGCCCGCCGCTATCTTGCGGCAGCGCGTCGCCGCGATAGGGCCGGCGCAGATCGATATCGGCGCCGGCCTCGACAAGCGCCGCGCCGATCTGGCCAAGGCCCTCATTGTCGAAGTTCTGGACGATCAAGACCCGCATCGAAACCTGCTGACATGAAATTGATGCGGCGAGGGATATCATGGCGCCAGCATTGCAGCCAACAGGGAACGCCTATGCCACTGCAAAACCGGGTCGATCCGTTCGGCGCCATCCATGCCGTGCCGGAGCGCGGCCTGTTCATGGGCAATCGCGGCATCATTCACGACGCCGAGACGAGAACGCTGTTGAAGAAGCGCTGGGCGCTGCAAGCCTGGATCATCTGCGTCTGCGAATTCCGCAATGTGCGGCGCGAGCCGATGGGTCGCAACCGGCAAAGCGACGACCAATTGGGCGGCAAGGCCGGCTGGACCGAACTGTTTTTCCTCGACGAGGTGACGGCGCTGGCGGCCGGGCACCGGCCGTGCTTTTTCTGCCGGCGCGAGCGAGCCAGGGATTTTGTCCAGCGCTTCGGCGACGCCTTCGGCATTGCCGAGCCGCGCGCGCCGCAACTCGACAAGCGCCTGCACAAGGAGCGCCTGGCATCGGGCGGACCGGCGCCGAGACTGGAACCGGAGGCGCTTGCGGACTTGCCGGACGGCACGATGATCTCGTCAGGAAACAGGGCGTACGCCCTGTTTGACGGCGCCGCGCTGCCCTGGAGTTTCGGCGGCTATCGCGAACCGGTGGGGTTCGGCGGTTTTTCCGACGGTCCAATCCGCATGCTCACGCCGGCGACAACTGTTTCGGTGCTGCAGCAAGGCTACGAGCCTGTCTGGCATCCTTCCGCCGAGGCTTGACGCCGAGGGTGACGTTGCGCATTCCTCGGCGATGCGCGCCAATTACAAGATGCAGCGGCTGTTCGTGCCGGACGAGCTTGGACCGGATACCGAGTTCGACGTCGGCCCGCAGCAGAGCCATTATCTCTCGCGTGTGCTGCGGCTCGGCGAAGGCGCCGAGGTTCTGGTGTTCAACGGCCGCGACGGCGAATGGTCGGCGGCGATCGCCGCGAAATCGAAGAAGGCGTTGCGCCTGAAGGTGATGGCGCTGCAGCGGCCGCAGCCGCCACTGCCCGATCTCGTCTATTGCTTCGCGCCGCTGAAGCAAGGACGGCTCGATTATCTGGTGCAGAAGGCGGTGGAGATGGGCGCTGGCACCCTGCAGCCGGTCATCACCCAGCATACGCAAGTGGCAAAACCCGGCATCGAGCGCCTCCGCGCCAATGTCGTCGAGGCGGCCGAACAATGCGGCATATTGGCGGTACCTGATGTGCGCGAAGCGGAGAAATTCGAGCGTCTGCTGGCAGGCTGGGACAAGGAGCGGCGGCTGATCTTCTGCGACGAGGATGCCGCCACCAACAATCCCCTGCCGGCATTGCAGGCGGTGCGGGAGAACAAGCTCGCGCTGCTGGTCGGGCCGGAGGGCGGCTTTTCCGACGAGGAACGCGGGATGCTGAGAGCGCTGCCCTTCGTTACCGCCATTCCGCTCGGGCCGCGCATCCTGCGAGCGGATACGGCGGCGGTGGCGGCACTGGCGCTGATCCAGGCGACAATCGGCGATTGGTGATCAATTCCCGTTACCCTCTGGCTCAGGATTTTTCGCTTGATCGGCTACTGACATTTCGTCCATCTAGCGCCGGCGGTCGTCCGGCCGCTCTGCAGCGCAGCGCGTCCTTTCGGGCGCGCAAAGGACGCTGTAGCATATTGATTGGGCACATGATCCTTTCCGAAAATCGAAGCCGATTTTCGGGGTCATGTGCGGAGGGCTGTTATGGCGCGCGATACTACCGATTTCCGGCCGATAGAAAGCGTCGACGAACTCGTCGAGCATCTGGCCGAAGGCAACAAGCCGCGCGACAAATGGCGGATCGGCACCGAGCACGAGAAATTCCCGTTCTATATCGACGGCAATGCGCCGGTGCCCTATGGCGGCGAGCGCGGTATCCGCGCCATCCTCGAAGGCATGCAGGACAAACTCGGCTGGGACCCGATCATGGATGCCGGCCGCATCATCGGCCTGGTCGAGCCGACCGGCCAGGGCGCGATCTCGCTGGAACCCGGCGGCCAGTTCGAACTTTCCGGCGCGCCGCTGGAGACGATCCACCAGACCTGCCGGGAAGGCAATGCGCATCTGGCGCAGGTACGCGAGATCGCCGAACCCATGGGCATTCGTTTTCTCGGCCTTGGCGGCAGCCCGAAATGGTCGCTGGCCGAGACGCCGAAAATGCCGAAGTCGCGCTACGAGATCATGACCCGCTACATGCCCAAGGTCGGCACCAAGGGTCTCGACATGATGTATCGGACCTGCACCATCCAGGTGAACCTCGACTTCGAGAGCGAAGCCGACATGCGCCGCAAGATGCAGGTGTCGCTGAAGCTGCAGCCACTGTCGACGGCGCTGTTTGCCAACTCGCCCTTCACCGAAAGCCGGCCGAACGGCTTGCAGAGCTGGCGCGGTGAGATCTGGCGAGACACCGACAACCAGCGCTCCGGCCTGCTCGAATTCTGTTTCTCTCCCGATTTCGGCTTTGCCGATTACGTCGAATGGGCGCTCGACGTGCCGATGTATTTCGTCATCCGCGACGGCCAGTACCATGACATGACGCACATCACCTTCCGCCAGTTCATGGCAGGTGCTGCCCGTAACGAACTGCCGGACGGGCTGCCGACGATGGGCGACTGGGCGAACCATCTGTCGACGCTGTTCCCCGACGTGCGGCTGAAGCGCTTTCTTGAAATGCGCGGCGCCGATGGCGGGCCGTGGCGGCGCATCTGCGCGCTGCCGGCCTTCTGGGTCGGGCTGCTCTACGATGCGGCTGCGCTCGACGCGGCCGAGGCGCTGACCTCGAGCTGGAGCTATGACGAAGTGCTGGCAATGCGCAACGCAGTGCCGGAACAGGGCATTTCGGCGCCCTTCCGTAACACGACGTTGCGCGAGATCGCCCGCGACGTGCTCGTCATCTCGCGCATGGGACTGAAGAACCGCGACCGCAAGAACCGCGACGGCTATGACGAGACCTCGTTCCTCAACACGCTGGACGAGGTCGTCGCGCGCGGCACGACCAGCGCCGAAGAGATGCTGTCGGCCTACCACACACGCTGGGGCGGCTCGATCGAGCCGGTGTTCATGGAATACGCGTATTAACGCTTCGCTATCCGCATGAGCCACGGTCCGGCAAATTCGCTTCAATCAGTGATGGAAACGAACTAGGCTTCTCCAAACGAGGATTTTCCCGGAGGAGAAAACAATGCCTTCCTTGTTCGATATTCTGGCACAGGCCCAGAACGGCAACGGCATGCAGGCGCTGGCCCAGCAGTTCGGGCTTTCGCAGCAGCAGACGCAGGCGGCGGTCGCGGCGCTGCTGCCGGCCTTTTCGCAGGGGCTGAAGCGCAACACAGCGGACCCTTACGGGCTCGGCTCCTTCATGACGGCGATGGCCAGCGGCCAGCACGCCAAATATTTCGAGGATGCAAGCCGGGCCTTCTCACCGCAGGGTCTCGATGAAGGCAACGGAATTCTGGGGCATTTGTTCGGCTCGAAGGATCTGTCACGCGCCGTCGCCAGCCAGGCCGCGCAAGCGAGCGGTGTCAGCCAGCAGGTCCTGCAGCAGATGCTGCCGGCAATCGCCTCGATGATGATGGGCGGGCTGTTCAAGCAGACCACCAACCAGTTAGGCGGGCAGATGCATGCGGCAGGGGGTGGGCCCGGCGGCGGCAATCCGCTCGGCGAGCTCATCGAGCAGATGATGCGGCAGGCGGGCGGCGGCAGCCAGGCGCCGGCCCCTCAGCCTGCAGGCCCGGCGGACAATCCGCTCGGCAAGGTCCTGCAGGATATGTTCGGCGGCGCACAGCAGCCGCAACAGACGCAGAGCCCTTACGGCGACAACCCGCTCGGCAAGCTGTTGCAGGACATGTTCGGCGGCGGGCAGCAGCCGCAAACCCAGCCGCAGCAGACACAGAACCCTTATGGCGACAATCCACTCGGCAAGGTGCTGCAGGACATGTTCGGCGGCGGCGCGCAACAGCCGCAGCAGCCGCAGAACCAGCCCCAGCAGACACAGAACCCTTATGGTGACAATCCGCTCGGCAAAGTACTGCAGGACATGTTCGGCGGTGGTGCGCAACAACCGCAGCCGCAGGCGCGTCAGGCCCCCCAGCAGCCCCAGGCGCCGCAGCCGCAGGCCAATCCGAGCGGCAGGCCGAGAAATCCGTTCGACGACCTGTTCGGCAAGATGTTCGAGACGGGTGCCCAGCAGCGCGACGACTACCAGAAAGGCATGGAGTCGATCTTCGACCAGTTCAAGCAGGGTATGGGCCGGCGGTAGACTAGACACCGGCATCCAATCATCAGTGCCGCCCAAAAAAGAAAGCCCGGTCCTGGGAGGACCGGGCAGCGCGCAGGCTGGCCGGGGGGATCCGGCAGGGAGTGGGGAGCCTGCGTAACTTGGTGGCTTCGTGCCTCAAAAAGGTTCAATGCGACCAAAATCGCGAATTTGTGCGATCAGGCCACCTTGCGGGCAATATCCTCGATCGTTTCGGCGCGCTCGACCGCGATGACGCGAAGCCTCTCGGTCGGATCGCGGCCAAAGGGCACACCGACAGCGACGTGCAGGTCGGCGCGGGTCAGACCGATGTCGGCGAGCTCGGCATCCGACATCTCGCCGAGGCGATAAAAGGCGCGACGGTTTTTCCAGGCGCGGTAAACATTGGCAGCGGCATTGGCCACGCGCGTCGCAACGGCCGGACGCGAGGTGATGCGCGAGGTCTCGGTAGCGAAATCAAACGTAGCCATGTCGGTCTCCTTCACATTCGAACGAGCGAAACCAGTCGATCGGGCGCTGGCGACAGCGGCCGTTCCGGCTTCGATTCACATGCCTTCATGTGGACAGTCGGAATTTGCCACGGCGCGATTGATTAATCCAACGAATGTTTCTAATCTTTAGCATCAACATCAATGATGGATTAGACCGATGAAAGCGCCGCTCGATCTCGATCAGTTGCAGACCTTCATCTCGATTGTCGACACCGGCAGCTTTACCCGCGCGGCGGAAGCCGTGCATCGCACCCAGTCTGCGGTGTCGATGCAGATGCGGCGGCTCGAAGAGCGGATCGGCAAGCCGCTGTTCGAAAAAGACGGCCGCACCAACCGGCTGACCGAGGAAGGCGACAGACTGCTCTCCTACGCAAGGCGGCTGCTCTATCTCAACAAGGAAACACTGGCCGCCTTCGACGACCGCCGGCTCGAAGGCACCATCCGCATCGGCACGCCGGACGACTATGCCGATCGCTTCCTGCCCGAGATCATGGCGCGGTTTGCCCGTTCCAACCCGCATGTCGAACTGACCGTTATCTGCGAACCGACGCCGGGACTGGTCGAACACATCAAGCGCGGCAATCTCGACCTGGCGCTGGTGACGCACAATGACGCGCGCGGCCAATCGGAAGTGGTGCGGCGCGAACCGCTGCTGTGGGTTACCTCGGCCAATCATGCGACGCATGAGCAGCCGATCCTGCCGATGGCCTTCGGCCGGCCGAACTGCATCTGGCGGCGGGCCGCCGCCGACGTGCTCGACCAGCAGAACCGCGACTACCGCATCCTGTTCACCAGCTTCTCGGCCACCGTTATCGCCGCGGCGGTGCTTTCCGGCCTGGCGATCTCGGTGCTGCCGGAATGCGCGCTGCGGCCCGGCATGCGGGTGCTGGGCGAGGCCGACGGTTTCGGCGCCCTGCCCGATTGCCGCATCGGCATCATGCGCGGCCAGACCTCGCGGCCGGAGATCGTCGACGCGCTCGCCCGCCATATTTCGGAAAGCCTCGACAATATTTCCGTGCCGCTCGGCGAGGAGACCGGCACGTTCGATTTCGCCGCCCTCGCCTTCGCGAAGATGAAGCGGACCAAGCCGAACCAGATCCTGCCGGGCTGGTAGGGCTTCGTGTCTCATAGCGCCATGGGGCCTGCCACCGCGGAGCCGATGCAAGTTAGGGCTCAATGACGACGGAAATTCAGTGCGACGAGGATCATCGCCGCGGTACCGGCAGCGGCGAGATAGACGGCCATCCGCACACCCTCAGCGGTAGCGACGCGCAGCGCTTCTCCTGTCAAACCGCCGGTGCCGGCGTTTGCAACGGCTACCAGGACAGCCAGCCCCACCGCGCTACCGACCTGCTGACCCGTGGATGCAATGCCTGAGGCGATGCCTTGCTCATGCGCGGCCACGCCCTTGGCTGCGGCTGCGAACATTGTTGGAAAGGTGATGCCGCCGCCGAGGCTGAAGACAATCAGTCCGGGGACCAGGTCGGCATAAGTGCTGTCCGCCGACATGGCCATGCCCAGGCCCGCCGTACCAATCGCGCCGATCGCAAGGCTGACGACGAGTGTGTTTCGTGTACCCAGACGGGTCGCCATCCGACCGCTCAGCGCATTGCCCGACAAGACGGCCAACATCGGGACCATGAAGGCGAAACCAGTCTGCAGAACGCCCAAGCCCTGCACTGTCTGGAAGTAGAAAGACAGGAAATAGAGCAAAGAACCGAACGTGGCGGTGAACAGGAATGTGGTGACGACGCCGGTGCTGAGGTTGCGGTTTGCCAGCAGCCGCAGCGGCAGCAACGGGTCGCGGCTATGCGCCTCTATGGCCACGAAGAGCGCCAGCAACAGGATCCCCACGGCAGCGCTGACCAGAATACCCTGTGAGGCCCAGCCGTACTCTGGACCCTGGACGAGCGTGAAAACGAGCAGGGTGGTACCGACCGTCGCCGTCAATGCGCCCGGCAGATCGAACTTGCCGCCTGACTGGTACCCGCTGTCTCCTAGAATCACCGGAAAGGCCGCCACGATCGCGATGCCGGCCAAAGGCACGTTGACGAAGAACACCGCCTCCCAGCCGAATGCCTGGGTCAGCACGCCGCCAAGCAACGAGCCCAGAACCATGCCCCCGGCACCAGAGCCGGCCCATACGGACAAAGCGATATTGCGTTCGCGACCTTCGCTGAAGGTGGTGTTGACCAGCGACAGGGTGGCCGGGAAAAGAAAAGCGCCGCCCAAGCCCTGCACGGCGCGCGCGGCAATCAGGATCTGAGGCGTCGTGGCGAAACCGCCGACCAGCGAAGACACTGCGTAGAGGACAAGCCCGAAAACGAACATTCGCCGACGCCCAAGCAGGTCGGATGCCCTGCCTCCAAGCAAGAGGAAGCCGCCAAACGCAACCGCATACGCACTCACGACCCATTGCAGGGTCTGCGCCGAGAAGCCGAGGCCCAGGCCGATCTCGGGCAAAGCGACAAAAACGATATTGTAGTCGATCGAAATAATAAGCTGGGCAAAAGCCAGCAATGTCAAAACCAGACCAAACCGTGGTCGGGCCGATACGTCAGCCACGCTCGAGTGGTGGCTCATATTCAACTGGTCGGTCATGCCGATTCCTTTTTCCAAATGGAGCCCAGCACCCGCTGATCAGCGCGGCAATTGGCAAGGTAGTATCTGGACGAAACAGCCAAAATGGCATAGAACTGGAAGCATCGTCCTCTATTGGCAACGATGTGCGACTGTGCTGGATCTGAACGATCTTTATTATTTTGCGAAGGTGGTCGAGAAACAGAGCTTCACTGCCGCAAGCCACGCGCTTGGACGATCAAAGTCCAACATCAGCCGGCGCATCATCGAGCTCGAGAAACAGCTGGGCGTCTGTCTTATCCAGCGAACCTCCCGCAGCTTCGCCGTCACTGATATCGGCCAGGAGGTCTATCAGTTTGCTGTGGGAATGCTGGTCGAGGCGGAATCGGCCGAAGGCGCCGCGGCGCGACGACTGGCCGAGCCCAGCGGTACGGTCCGCTTCACCTGCTCGATCGGCATGGCGCAGTCGTTCCTGGCGGAATTGCTACCCCGGTTCCTTTTAAAGTTTCCCAAGGTAAACATCATCCAGCACGCGACCAACAGGTATGTGGATCTTGTCGACGAGGGGTTTGACCTTGCGCTTCGCGGCCATGTCGAGCCGCTGCCCGATTCCAGCCTGATCCAGCGTCGGTTCGCGCCGACGCCCTGGCATCTTTTCGCCGCACCCATCTATCTTGCCGGCGCAGGCACACCGACAAGCCCACAGGACCTTGCCGACCATGGCGGCCTCGCACTGAACGGGCTGACCGGCGGGGCGGTCTGGAATCTGCGCAGTATCGGCGGCGAGACTGTCCTGATGCCGCTCACGGCGCGCTTGCGCAGCGACGATCTGGGAACACTGAAACAGGCTGCCATTGCGGGCCTGGGGATCGTGGCGCTGCCGGCCTATTTCTGCCAGGCCGAAACAGGCAATGGCATATTGCAACGCATCCTGCCGCAATGGACGGCGGGAGAAGCTGGGATCACTTTGCTGTCGCCTTCGGGGCGCAGCCTGTTGCCGGCAGTTCGAGCGTTCAGCGATTATCTGGCTGCCGAATTTTTGGCCGTAGCGAGATGATGGGATCGCGTTATGACACGCGGCCGGATACAGGCGCCTTGACGGCGGCCAACAACCGTCCCCCAATCGGCCGATGAGCGACACAGCATCCGAATCACGCACCAACGCCACCGAGTATACGGTGAGCGAGATTTCCGGCGCGCTGAAGCGCACGGTCGAGGACGTCTTCGGCAATGTACGGGTGCGCGGCGAGATTTCCGGCTATCGCGGGCCGCATTCCTCCGGCCATGCCTATTTCTGCCTGAAGGACGATCGCGCGCGGCTCGACGCCGTGGTGTGGAAGACCACGATGAGCCGGCTGAAATTCCGTCCAGAGGAAGGCATGGAGGTGATCGCCACCGGCAGGCTGACCACCTATCCCGGAAAGTCCAACTACCAGATCGTCATCGACAATCTTGAGCCGGCCGGTGCCGGCGCGCTGATGGCGCTGCTGGAAGAGCGCAAGCGCCGGCTGCAGGCAGAAGGCCTGTTCGACGCCGGCCGCAAGCGCCTGCTGCCCTTCATGCCGCGCGTCATCGGCGTCGTCACCTCGCCGACAGGCGCCGTCATCCGCGACATCATCCACCGCATCAAGGACCGCTTTCCGCTGCATGTGCTCGTCTGGCCGGTGCGGGTGCAGGGCGAAATGGCGGGAGCGGAGGTGACCGCTGCCGTCAACGGCTTCAACGCACTGCCATGGGACGGCGCCATCCCGCGGCCCGACCTGTTGATCGTGGCACGCGGCGGCGGCAGCCTGGAGGATCTGTGGGGCTTCAACGACGAAGCGCTCGCCCGGGCCGTCGCCGCTTCGGCCATTCCGTTGATTTCCGCGGTCGGCCACGAGACCGACTGGACGCTGGTCGATCTGGCGGCGGATGTGCGGGCGCCGACGCCGACGGGCGCCGCCGAAATCGCCGTGCCGGTCAAGGTCGACCTCGAAGCGACGCTTGCCGGTCTCAGCGCACGGTTGAAGACCGCGGTGTCGCGCAATTTCGAACGCAAGCGGCAAGCGGCGCGCGCGGCCGCCCGTGCGCTGCCCTCGCCCGACCAGTTGCTGGCGCTGCCGCGGCGGCGCTTCGACGAGGTGACGAGCCGGCTTGGCCGGGCGCTGTCGGTCAGCGTCGAGCGCAAGCGGGCCAGGCTTCTGGGGCAGCGGCTGACGCCGGCTACCTTGTCGCGGCGCATGAACGAAGCCCGCACGCTGATCCGCCGCGACCTCGCCCGTGCGCAAGCGGCGTTCCTTGCCATCGTGCGCGAGCGTCGGGCGCGGTTTTCGCGCACGGCGGCCAGACTGTCACCGGCGCCGATCGCGAGGCGGCAGAAACTGCAAGGCGATGCCCTGCTGGCCCTGACGCGACGGCAGGACCACGCGATTTCGAGACGACTGGACCGTCTGCGTGGAAAACTGACGCAGGCCGATCGGTTGCTGGCGACGCTCTCGCACAAGGCCGTGCTGGCGCGGGGCTTCGCACTGGTCAAGGATGTGGACGGCGCGGTGGTCAAGCATGCGGCGGACGTGGTGTCGGGAATGGCGCTTTCGCTGGAGTTCGCCGACGGCACCGCGGATGCAGTCGCCATCAGTGGCACGGCGCGGCCGAAGACGGTTGCCAAGCCCGCGGCCAAGCTCAAGGCGCCGGGCGGCCAAGGTTCGCTTTTCTGAGGAAGAAATGACCGACCCTCATCTTGCGACGCCCTCGGGCAAACCGCGCGCCCGCGCCTTCGCGATCCCATTCGATGGCACGCCGGGCCGCTTCAACGCCATCACCGATGTGCCTGGCGTGACGGTCGGCTATACCACGCTGATCTCAGGGGACGGGCCGCTCGTTGTCGGCAAGGGTCCGGTACGCACCGGCGTGACCGCGATCCTGCCACGGCCCAGGGGCGAACTGGCCGTACCGGCGTTCGCCGGCGTGTTCAGCGCCAATGGCAATGGCGAACTGACCGGCTCGCATCTGATAGAGGAACTCGGAGCGTTCAATCTTCCCATCACCATCACCAACACGCATTCCTGCGGCGTCAGCCGCGACGCAACGCTGCGCTGGATGCAGAAGGTGCTGCCGCAATCGCTCGACAGCGCCTGGGCACTGCCGGTAGCGGGCGAGACTTATGACGGCTTTCTAAACGACATCAACGGCCACCATGTGAGCTTCGAGCATGTATTTTCGGCGCTCGAGATGGCTGAAAGCGGGCCGATCGAAGAGGGCAGCGTCGGCGGCGGCACCGGCATGATCACCTTTGGCTTCAAGGCGGGATCGGGCACATCCTCGCGCAGCGTCGACTGGAACGGAGAGCGTTTCACGATCGGCTGCTTCGTCCAGTCGAATTTCGGTGCGCGGCGGAACCTTGTCGTGCGTGGCGTCAGGGCCGGAGCGGAACTCGCCGAACCGGCGATCCGGGACAACACGCCGCGAGCGGAAAAGAGCTCGATCATCGCGATCGTCGCCACCGATGCGCCATTCATGCCGCATCAGTTGAAAAGACTGGCGAAACGCGTGCCGCTCGGCGTCGCGCTGACCGGCGGCTATGGATACAATTCATCCGGCGATATTTTTCTCGCCGTCAGCACGGCCAATGCCGATGCGGCGCGCGCCGCCGCCGGCAAGCTGGTCAGCGCCGGCTACATACCGGATGCCGACATCAACCCGTTCTTCGACGCCGTCGTTCAGAGCGTGGAGGAAGCCATCCTCAACGCGCTGGTCGCCAATGATGACATGACCGGGCGCGACGGCAATTTCGTGCCGGCGTTGCCGAAAGCATGGCTCGAGGAGAGATTTGGCAAGGCTGCGCGGCGATAAGACCGCGCAACTGCATCAGACAGGCAATAATCGCCCGGCAGGTTTTGCCGGGGGCGATCCGTCAGCCGGCAGGCTTGTTGGAATTCTGCTCGTCCTGATCGGCCTCGGCCGCCTCTTCGAGCCTCGAAGCAATGAGCTCCTGAATGTCGCCGACCTCTTCCTGGATATCCTCCAGGGGTATGCCGGCTTCGGCAGCTTTGGCCGCACATTCCCTGGCGAGGGTCTCGGCCTGCTTCTCGATTCTGGCTGGCGAGGGCTGGCAATGGACTTTTTCGCCAATCCACCCGCGCAAGAACTCGATCGCGTGTTCACTCATACTGCTGTTTCCCTAGCGGCTATGCCGATTGGTAATCATAAACGTCGGCATCTTCGAAAAGATGCGTGCTGCCATTCGAGCCGAGTCGGCTTCGCCCGGCAAGCCGAACTTGTCCGAGGTCCACAGAGCTGAAGGGAATGGAGGGTTCAAGGAGCACGTTCTAATTCTTGAGGACTGATTCTCTCGACGAAACTCGTTCGACCCGCGCTATTGTTTCTATTTGCTTTTTTTCGGTTTTCAAGCCGTTTTAGATCACAATAGATGTCGCAATGACTAGCACATTTACCGCGCTCTCGCTGGCACGAGGTAAAAGGCGAGCCGTCAAAGCCGCCGCTATATAGTGACAACCATTTGCAATGTCGACTCTGCTCGCGGTCCTGCTTCTTTCCGCCGCGCTTGCGTGAAGATATGTGGTGTGACCGGCCTTGCAGTGCAAGCTGCCGAGCGTCTCATGCAAGGCATGCAATAGCGTCTTGTGGAACCCTGAAGTGCTTGTCTCAGGGTGGCTCTCTACCGCCGGCGGTAAAGGATCATGCCGGCATGATAGAGAACGCCTTCGACGAACTCACCGTCCGCGGTGAAGCCCGCATCGTCCCAGTATTCTATGTGGTTGCCCTGCACTTCATAGCGTCCCCGATAGGCGCTCTCGCGGTCACCGCGCGCTTCGTCATAACGGCCGTTCGGCAGGAGTTCGTGCCTGATATGGCGATCCTCGGTGACCCACATTCCGACATAGGGGTGATCTTGGCGCGTCATTGATTCCTCCGCAAGGATTGGAGTTGAAGGAAGGGTCAGGCCGGTTGGGGCTACAGCAACGGCAATACCCGTAAGCACTGCGGCCAAAGTGGATCGCATCAATGCGCCGCCTTCGTCGGACGCACGACGATCTCGTTGACGTCGACATCGTCGGGCTGTTCGATGGCGTAGCGCACGGCCCTGGCGATCGCATCGGGCTGTAGCGCAATTGCGCGCCATGTTTTCATGGCGGCGGCAGCGGCTTCGTCCGTGATCGTGTTCGCCAGTTCGCTTTCCACCACACCGGGATGAATGCAGGTTACGCGGATGGCGTCACACTCCTGGCGGAGCCCATCGAAAATCGCTCGGACGGCGTATTTCGTTGCGCAATAAACGGCAGCCGTGGGCGCGACGGCCAGTGCGCCGATGGAACCGATATTGATGATATGCCCGGAGCCGCGTGCCGTCATCTCCGGCAGCACCGCCGCGACGCCGTACAGAACACCTTTGATGTTGACGTCCACCATCAGCTCCCACTCGTCGACCTTCATGGCTGCCATGGCCGAGAGCGGCATGACGCCCGCATTGTTGACGATGACGTCGACCTGGCCCCATTCGGCCCGCGCAGCATCGGCGAATGCTGCGACATCCGCCCTTTTGGTGACGTCGAGCGCTCGTACGCGAACGATTCCACCAGCTGCCTCGATTTCGGCTGCGAGGACTTCAAGGCGGTCGGTGCGCCGTGCGCCAAGCATCAGCTTTGCACCTGCCGCGCCAAGTTCGCGGGCGATGCCAGCACCGATGCCGCTGGAGGCACCGGTGATCAGAACAACTTTGTTCATGGTCATCGAGATGATCCTTTTGGTTCTTTTCACGATGTGAAGGGATGGCGTGCGGGTGAGCTCCCGCGGGGCGCCAGCCTTATTTGGGTCACTGGGCGGTGTAGCCGCCATCAACCAGAAGCAGGGCCCCGGTGATGAAGCTGGACGCAGGCGAGGCTAGGAAGGCGATGGCCTCGGCAACTTCTTGCGGCTGGCCGATCCGGCCGATCGGATGCGCATCGCCAAAGCTGCGCAGCATCTCCCGGCCATTCTCCACCACACCTTCCATGATGTCGGTTTCGATCACGCCAGGGGCAACGGCGTTGCAGCGAATGCCCATGCGCCCGTATTCGATCGCGATCACCTTGGTCAGCTGTGCGACAGCCGCCTTGGAGGAGGCATAGGCCGCCTGCGTCTCGAAGGCCGCGACGGCCGAGATCGACGAGACGTTGACGATCGCGCCGCCACCGCCGGCGGCCATCAATTCCACCGCGGCACGGGCGGTGACGAAGCTGCCGCGCGCATTGATCTGCAGGATGCGGTCATAGTCGTCGACCGAGGTCTCCGTCAGACGTTTGTTGAGCGTGCGACCGGCATTGTTCACAACGATGTCCAGTCGTCCGAAGCGCTTCGCCGCGAGTTCGACCGAGCGTCTGGCCAGAGCCTCGTCAGCGACATCACCGACCAGGGTTGCCACATCCTCGGCTTCCAATTCACGTACAGTGTCGCTGAGATCGCTTGCCACGATCCGGGCACCCCTGGCACGCAGCAGCTCCGCCGTGCAGCGGCCGATGCCGCGTGCCGCGCCCGTCACGAGGGCGACTTTTCCATCCAGGTTCCAGGAGGAAGGCAGTGATGTCATGGGTTATCTCCTTGGTCATCCGGCATCGGCTTGATCGGGAGGATCAAGCCTTTCTTGCCATTGCGACAGAGATAGAGCCATGGCATTGTCGCGATAACCCGCCCGCTGGTAACCTCGATGGTAAGTTTAGCTAACCAATGGACATCGATCTCAATGCAATTGCCGTCTTCGTCACAGTGGCCGAGGAACGCAATTTCCGCGCTGCGGCAGACCGGCTGGGCGTGACGCGCTCGGCGGTCAGCCAGAGCGTCCTCAGGCTTGAACAGCGCCTTGGCATCGCATTGCTGCAGCGCACGACACGTAGCGTAAATCTGACCGAGGCGGGCGAGCGCCTGCTGGCGAGCGTCGCACCGGCGATCGCCGACGTGAACGCGGCAATCGAAGCCACCACGGAGTTTCTGGACCGCCCACGCGGCCGGCTGCGGATCGCGGTTTCGTCGATCGCGGAGACGTTTCTGTCAGGGCCGTTGCTGGCGTCCTTTGCAGAAAGATTTCCCGAGGTGCATCTGGATATCGTGGTCACCGACGAGGAATTCGACATCGTTGCCGAAGGTTATGATGCGGGCGTGAGGCTCGGCGAAGTGATCGAGCAGGACATGATTGCCGTGCCGGTATCGGGCGATCAGCGACAGATGGCCGTCTGCGCCCCGCGCTATCTCGAAAAGTTCGGAGCACCCGCCCATCCGCGCGAGCTTGTGGCTCATCGTTGTATCGGCTGGCGGCCGGCGCCGGGAGTTTCGCCCTATCGGTGGGAGTTTGGCGAGGACGGGCGCGAGTTCGACGTGGCGGTTGCGCCCGAGATCACCACTAACGACATGTGGCTGATGATCCGGCTGGCCGTTGCAGGCGCCGGAATCACGTTCGGCATGGCGGACACATTCCGCCCCTGGATCGACCGCGGCGAGCTTGTGCCAATCCTCGACGACTATTTTCCGCCGTTTGCGGGCTTCTATCTTTATTTTCCCAGCCGACGGAATATCGCGCCGAAGCTGAGAGCCCTTGTGGATCACCTGCGCGGTGCGCGTCAGGCGGGATCGCAGGTGACCGCGCCAGGGTCGTAGAGATCGCTTGGCGCTATTGGTCAGAAACCTGGCTGAAAGCTGAATGGTACCGTTGGCTGGGATCGAACCAGCGACCTCCGGATCCACAATCCGGCGCTCTAACCATCTGAGCTACAACGGCACGCTTGCCCGAGCGATATCCAGACGGAACGTTCATTCTCCGGGACCCGCTCTGTCGTTCGGCGATGCGTCCATACGGGCTATCGGAGTTTAATTCAAGGCTTTTGGCAAAGCAAAAGATCGCTCCGGCATCGCGTCATTTTTCGCCGGACAAAGAAAAGGCCGGCGGGAGGAGGTGCCGGCCTTTTCCTGTTACGAGCCAGCGGGAGGAGGTGCTGGCTGGTCACCCCGGTAGGCAGAGGGAGGAGGTTCCACCCGCCGGGTATTCACTTAAACCACTATATCGCACATCTATTTGTCTGACGAAATGCGACCTTTTGATGCATCGCCAAATTGTGTTCAAATATTAGGCGATCTTAATTTCTTTCACGGCCTTCTCGAAGGCGGTTTTGATCGGCTTGGATACGTCCTCGGCCGCCTTGGCAGCAACCGCCTGGAAGTCCTTGGCCTGCTCAACGGTCATTTCGACGCGCTTGCGCAGGAACGCAGTCTGCAGCTCGACGACTTCCGACAGCGACTTGGCGCCAATCAGGGCTTCGAAATGCGAGAAGCCGGCCTCGGCATTGGCGCGCAGGGCGGCGATGGTCTTGAGCGACAGGTCGCTGGAAACGGTCTTGGCGGTCTCGTAGGTCGACTCCAGAGCCTTCTGGGTCTCCTCGGCGCCGGTCTTCAGCTTGGCATAGGCCTCTTTCGACTGCTCGACGCCCTTTTCGGCGAAGGCGCGGATCTGATCGGTGGCCTTGGAAGCGTCGAAGCTTGGGAATTCAACGTTTTCGATCGTGTCGGCGGTCTTGGTCCTGGACATTTTCCATCCTTTTCAGCGGCAGCGGCTTTGACAGAAAGCCGTCTCGTTCATCTATCGTGGCAATATAAAGGCAAATTTTGTGCATTGCAACATGTTTGTTGCATCGCACCATTGATTATTTGTTTCGCGACGTTAACCACGCGCCTAGAGATTCCGCTGGTTGCACGCTATGACTTGTGGACCTTCGCGCCGTCGGCTTTTATTAACAAAGCGTTAACCGCAAATTGCCCGCTCTGTGAGGGTCGCCAAGCGCATGCCGGCTGAAAACTACTCCTTCCTCGATGTTGCCGTGCTCGACGCGGTCCGCCTGCGGTTCGCCGCCGGCGACGCGATCGCCATTCTGTCGGCAGATCTCGAGCAGGTGATATGGGCCAACGGCCCCGGCGCGGCGGTATTCGGCTATCCGGACATCGGAGCCATCATCGGCGCTTCGGCAGGATTGCCGCTGATCGCCAGGCGCCAGATCATGGCAACCAGCGGTTTTCCGCGGATCGGCCGCGACCGTGCCATCACGGTCCGCCTGGCTACCGGGCTGACCAGCCGCGCGGTTGGTTTCCTGGCCAGCGCGGTGACCATGCCCGATGGCGAGGAAGCAATCATGCTGGCGTTGCCGGCGGCGCAGACCGGCTCGCGCAGCGCGGCCGAGATCGCCGATCGCGCCATCAGCGGCTTTACCGAAGACGGCCACTACATCGCCTTTGTCGATGCCAAGGGCAATATCGACGCCGCGTCGGACGGCTTTTCGTCGCTCGGCATCCGGCCTGAGACGCTGGCCGCGCTTGTCGCCGACGTGGCGAACGACAGCGACCGCATCGTCAAGCGCCTGGTTCCCGGCGGATCCAGCTCCTATCCGGCAGGCCTTGCCCGTCTGACAGACGAGCGGCACCTGCTGGTGGTGATCGACGAGGACCGGCTTGACGGCGGGGCCCCTGTTGGCGAGCGCGCCGTCGCGGAACCCGGCAGCGAGGCAGCAGCGGCGCCGAGCGGTCTTCCCCAGCCAACGGACCAGGACAACAAGCAGCCAATCGCCGAGCCGCCAATCACCAACACCGGCGCGGCGGAGATCGACCTTGCCGCGATCGAAGGCAGCTCCGCATCGACGGAGCACGAGCCTGCCGACACAGCCAAGCAGGTTTCGGGGGCCGACAATCAGCACACGGCTGGCGAAACGCCGACGCAGCATGACCATTGGTACTTCAATGCGGGCGACGACACGCAGGTCCCGCCCGGGGCAGGTGTGCCCGGCGAAGTCGAGACACCAGCCAGCCCCGCCGCTTCGCAGGCCGGTCTGGACGCCCCGCAGGAAAGCGCCACACAAGCGATCAAAGCCGCTTCCCCGCCCCAGGGCCGCGGCCGCGTGATCGATCGTACGGCCGCGCCCATGCGTTTCGTCTGGCGTACCGACGCAGAGGGCCGGTTCAGTGCCCTGTCGCCGGAATTTGCCGAACTCGTCGGCAAGCCCGCCGCCGACGTGATCGGCCGCCGCTTCGGCGACGTTTCGGCCGCCTACGGCCTCGATGCTTCAGGCGAGATCGCCGGCCTGCTCGAACGGCGCGACACCTGGTCCGGCCGCTCCGTGCTGTGGCCGGTCGCCGGCACCGATCTGAAGATACCCGTCGATCTGGCGGCGCTCCCGGTTTACAGCCGCAGCCGCGTTTTCGAAGGTTTTCGCGGTTTCGGCGTCGCCCGCAGCAGCGATGCGGTGATCGATCCCGACGCGGCCGGCATGGCCCTTGTCGCCGAGGAGAAGCCTGCCGCGGTCGGGCCCGAAGCCGTTGAACCTGCCCCCGAGACACCGAAAGCCGCCGATCCGTTCCGGGGCGAAGTGCCGGCGTTGACCATCGTGCCAAAGCCCGAGCGGCGCTTTGCCGACAAGGTGATCCGGCTGGCCGAGCACCGGCAGCCGGCCAACGACAAGGGCCTGTCGACGCTGGAACGCAGCGCGTTTCGCGAGATTGGCGAGCGTCTCAAGAAGGACAGCACCCCGGCCGAAAAGCCGGTAGACGAACAGCCCAGCGCCGAGAAGCCAAAGCCGGCTGCGGAGACCGCGACCAAAGTTGAGGCAGCCGGCAAGGCCGACGAACCAAAGCTGAAAAAAGCCGGTCCGACGGACAAGGGTGAAATGCCGGCGCCAGGTCCGGAAAGCGAGGCGGCCGAACCGCCCGAGGCCGATGCCGAGGACCAGAAGGACCTCGCCCGGCTCGACGGCGAGCAGCGCGACGAGACGGCAGAAGAGACGCAAGCCGGCGAACCCGTCGCACGCCCTGCCTCCGGGTCGCTGCTCGACTATGCCGACCGCGAACCCAGCGACGAAGCCCAGGAAGGCATCGAGCCCAGCACGAACCGTCGAACGATCGGCGCCGAAGCGCCGCGGGATGGCGAAGACGACGACAGCATGACAGCGGAGGATTTCCGCGACGCCGAGGACAGCGAAGATTGGTCCGATGACAGCGAAGCCGCAGCCGGCGATGCCGGCTCGGCGCCGCCCATCGGGCGGCCGCAGGCACCACCGCTCAAACTAAACGGCTTCGTGCCGTCGGCGTTTGCCGGAGAGGGCAACAAGGGTCCGGACACCTCGATCCTCGGCAAGCTGCCAGTGCCGGTGCTTATCCATTCCGGCGACCAGCTGCACTACGCGAACGAGGAATTCCTCGGCCTGACCGGTTATGCGACGCTCGACGCGCTGGACGAGGCCGGCGGGCTCGGCGCGCTGTTTGCCGATCCTTACGCCGACGACGGCAGTTCGGACGGCAGCGATCGTGCATTGCGGCTGAAGACGCGCGACGGTCAGGAATTTCCGATCGACGCGATTTTACGCTCCGTCCCCTGGGGGAACGGCAAGACGCTGATGCTGGTCGTACGCCGTTCCGGCGACGACGAAGCAACAGCCATTCCACATGGCGCCGCCGACGATCAAACGCGGCCGGATGTTTCCGAGCTCAAGGCGCGCATCGCCGAAATGCGCACCATCATCGATACCGCCACCGACGGCGTCGTGCTGATCGGCCGTAACGGAACGATCCGTTCAATTAGCCGTCCGGCGGAAGCGCTCTTCGGCTTCGACAGCGACGAGGTGACCGGCAAACCGTTCATCTCGCTGTTTGCGATCGAAAGCCAGCGCGCGGCGCGTGACTATCTCGAGGGGCTGTCGGAGCCTGGCGTTGCAAGCGTGATGAACGATGGCCGCGAGGTGATCGGACGCGAGGCGCAGGGGCGCTTCATCCCACTGTTCATGACCATCGGCAGACTGCCCAACGACAGCGGCTTCTGCGCGGTGGTGCGCGACATTACCCAGTGGAAGCGCGCCGAAGAGGACCTGACCCAGGCGCGCGCGGTCGCCGAACGCGCCTCGTCGCAGAAGACGGATTTCCTGGCCCGCATCAGCCACGAGATCCGCACGCCGCTCAACGCCATCATCGGCTTTTCCGAGCTGATGGTGGACGAGAAATTCGGGCCGGTGGCCAATGACCGCTATCGCGACTATCTGCGCGACATCAACCGTTCGGGCAACCACGTGCTCGATCTGGTCAACGACCTGCTCGACATTTCGAAAATCGAGGCCGGTCAGCAGGAGATGGCTTATGAGGCGGTGTCGCTGAACGACACGCTGGCCGAGACCGTGGCGATGATGCAGCCGCAAGCCAACCGGGAACGCGTCATCATCCGCTCCAGCTTCGCCTCGCGACTGCCGGAAGTGGTGGCCGATCTGCGCAGCGTGCGGCAGATCGCGCTCAACATCTTGTCGAACGCCGTCCGCTACACGCAGGCCGGCGGCCAGGTGATCGTGTCGACCGCCTATGAGCTCTCCGGCGACGTCGTCATGCGCGTGCGCGATACCGGCATCGGCATGAGCCAGTCCGAGATCGAGCAGGCGCTGAAGCCGTTCAAGCAGATCAACGCGCTGAAGCGCGGCCGCGGCGACGGCACCGGTCTCGGGCTGCCGCTGACGAAGGCGATGGTCGAAGCGAACCGTGCCCGGTTCACCATCAACTCGACGCCCGGCGAGGGAACCCTGGTCGAAGTCGCCTTCCCCTCGACCCGCGTGCTGGCCGGTTAGGTCTATGGCTGCGCAAAGAAAAAAGGCGTCCAATGGGACGCCTTGAATGATAGAATTGCTGTCACAACGGGGGCTTGAGCGAATCAGATCCTCTGGGGGCTAAGAGGAACGGGATTTCTCCCTCAAGTTACGCACGACTATCGATGCCGGGCCTTAACAAATCCTTACCGGCACGCCGGAAAATTTACCAATGTGTACCACTCATGAAATCTAGGTAAATTCCGCGGAGACATTTCGTTAACCATGACCCGGTTCCAGCCCGGGCTTCATGCTCAGTCGGCAAGCTGCGGCAGATTGCGGAACAGCTCGAGCGCTTCGGGATTGGCGAGCGCTTCCTTGTTCTTGATGGCGCGGCCATGCACCATGTCGCGGACCGCGAGCTCGGTGATCTTGCCCGATTTGGTGCGCGGAATATCGCTGACGGCGACGATCTTGGCCGGCACATGGCGCGGGCTCGCCCCGGTGCGGATTTTCGCGCGGATGCGTTTTTCCAGCTCGGCATCGAGCTCGACGCCGGCAGCCAGCCGCACGAACAGCACGACACGCACGTCATTGTCGAAATCCTGGCCGATGCATAGCGCTTCGAGGATTTCCGGCATCTGCTCGACCTGATTGTAGATTTCCGCCGTGCCGATCCTAACACCGCCCGGATTGAGCGTGGCGTCGGAACGGCCATGGATGATCAGCCCGCCATGGGCGGTCCATTCGGCGAAATCGCCGTGGCACCAGACATTGTCGAAGCGCTCGAAATAGGCGGCCTCGTATTTCTTGCCGTCAGGGTCGTTCCAGAAGCCGATCGGCATTGCCGGAAACGGCTTGGTGCAGACGAGCTCCCCCTTCTCCTTGCGAAGCGGACGGCCATCATCGTCCCAGACGTCGACGGCAAGGCCGAGGCCGGGTCCCTGGATCTCGCCGGGCCATACCGGTTCGATCGGCACGCCGAGCACGAAGCAGGAGACGATATCGGTGCCGCCGGAGATCGAGGCGAGATGCACGTCCTTCTTGATGCCTTCATAGACGAAACGGAAATCTTCCGGCGACAGCGGCGAGCCGGTCGAGGAGATGGTGCGCACACTGGAAAGATCATGCGTGTGGATCGGCTTGAGGCCGGCCTTGCGCACGGAATCGATGAATTTGGCCGAGGTGCCGAAATAGGTCATCTTCTCGGCATCGGCGAAGTCGAACAGCGCATTGCCGTCCGGGTAGAAAGGCGAGCCGTCATAGAGCAGCAAGGTGGCGCCCGACGCCAGGCCCGACACCAGCCAGTTCCACATCATCCAGCCGCAGGTGGTGAAATAGAAGAAGCGATCGCCGTCGAGCAGGCCGGCATGCAGCCGCTCTTCCTTGACGTGCTGGATCAGCGTTCCGCCGGCTGAATGGACGATGCATTTGGGGATGCCGGTCGTGCCTGACGAAAACAGGATGTAGAGCGGATGCGAAAACGGCAGCCTTTCGTAACTGACAGGCCTGGCGGCAAAGGGTGACAGCGCCTCCTCCAGCGCAGCCGCCTTGCCGATGGTTGCCGCGACGTCGGTCGACGTGCCGAGATAATCGACGATCAGGACTTTGCGCACGGTGGCGAGCTTCGCCACCACAGCCGCGATCTTGTCGGCGACTTCGATCGCCTTGCCATTGTACCAGTAGCCGTCCGGCGCGATGAAGACGACAGGCTCGATCTGGCCGAACCGGTCGAGAACACCCTGCTCGCCGAAATCTGGGGAGCAGGACGACCAGACGGCGCCGATCGAGGCGGCAGCCAGCATCGCCGCAACGGTCTCCGGCATGTTCGGCATCATCGCGGCGATGCGGTCGCCCTTCTTCACCTTGAGCGACAGGAAGAGCTGTTGCAGGCGCGAGGTCAGCGCATGCAGCTCGTTCCAGGACAGCCGCCGCTCGACCTTGTCCTCGCCGCGAAAGACGACTGCGTCGCCAAGCCCGGTTTTCTTCAGAAGATTCTCGGCGAAGTTCAGCTTCGCGTCAGGGAAGAAGGTCGCGCCGGGCATCTTGTCGCCATCGACCAGCACGCGTTCGCCCTTGTCGCCGACGATGCCGCAAAAGTCCCAGACCAGGCTCCAGAAGGTCTCGCGGTCATCGATCGACCAGCGATGCAGGTCGGCATAGGAGGAGAAAGCCTTGCCGGCCCTGCTCGCCGCGGCGTTCATGAAGGCGGTCATCGGCGCTGCGTCGATCTGCTCTTGCGTCGGCATCCAGAGCGGTGCGTCGTCGGCCATCATTGTTCCTCCGCAGGCTGCATCGCTTATGCATATCGCGATGCAGCAGAGCAAGATTTTGTTGGACCGCGCCGGTCAGGGTGTGCGCAAATGCCATCGCCGGGCCATAAAGACTTGAAATGCGTCAGCCGTCGGTTACACCCGTCGGGCGATTTTGTCGGAATGGAAGCATACGGGGCGATATGCCATCACCTTTGATCCGACGCGGAATATGGGCGATCGGCGCAGCCGTCACCGTCGTCGCGCTGGTCGTTGCAGCCTTGCCGTTGATCGCCTCGACCCGTATCGTGCGTGACCGCATCGCGTGGGAAATGAGCGCCTGGAGCGGTTTCAGGGTCACCATCGACGGCGCGCCGCGCATCGAGGTCTGGCCGAATTTCCGGGCGATCCTGAGCGACGTGACGCTGTCGCAATGGACAGAGACGGATGCACCGCCTGTGATCGAGGCCGAACGGGTCGAGGTCGACCTCTCGGCCATGGCGGCGCTGCGTGGCGACGTGGTGTTTTCGACGGCGCGGCTGGTGCGACCGACGATCAGGGTTCAGCGTACCGCGAGCGGGTTTTTCCTGCCTGCGATTCCGAGCGGCGGGCGCATTACGCGTTCGATCGATGCTGCCCGCGCGGTGATCAACACAAATCCCGCCAAGCCGGATCTCGGCAAGCTGCCGGCAGATCCGTTCGGCACAGTCGAGTTCAGGGATGGCCGCGTGGTCGCCGCCATCGGCGGCAAGGACCAGGAGATATTGAGCAGCCTGAGCGGCCAGGCGAATTGGGCCGCGATGAACAGCAATGCGACGCTGTCGGCGACCGGGATATGGCGCGGCGAAAGCGTTTCCGTCGACGCCGCATCGCCGAACCCGCTTGTGCTGTTTGGCGGCGGCGCAGCACCGGTCACGCTTTCCTTCAAGGCGGCGCCGGCCAGCTTTTCCTTCGACGGGCTGGCCAGCATGTCGGAGAACGGCTATTTCGACGGCCAGGCAAAATTTGCCGCACCTTCGCTGCGACGCGTGCTCGAATGGTCGCAGGCCGGCATCGCGCCCGGTGCGGCAATCGGCTCGATCTCGGTTTCAAGCAAGATCACGGCGACGGCCGGGCGCATCAAATTCGAAAATACGGCCCTGACCCTCGACAACAACCCCGGAATGGGCGCGCTGGACTTCACCTACGGCGAGGCACTGCCGGTGATCTCCGGCACACTTGCCTTCGATACGCTCGACCTCAGATCGTTTCTCTCCGCCTTTACCCCCGTACCATCCGCCGGCGCCGCCGGCCCGGGCGAGATCGACACAAGCTTCGCCGACCGGATCAATCTCGATCTCAGGCTGTCCGCCGCGCATGCCACGGCAGGTGCAATCCAGCTTGCCGACGTCGCCGCCACCGCCCAGGTCAAGAACGGCCTCGCCGTCTTCGACATCTCCGATGCGTCCGCCTTTGGCGGCAACGTCCAAAGCAGCGTCCGTTTCGACCGCAAGCCCGCCGGCACGGAAGTCGAGATCCGGCTGCTTGCTTCCGACATCGACGGCGGCGCTTTCGGCACCGCGGCCGGGATGACGCGGCTGGTGCCGATCGGCACCGGAACCGTTTCGGTCATCCTCAAGGGGCCGGGCAGAACCTGGGACTCCATTTTCGAAAACGCCAATGGCTCGCTGTCCGCGACCTTCGGCGCGGGTGCGCTGAGCCGGCTTAACCTGCCGGCGTTCCTCAAGCACACCGAACAGGGTGGATTCTTTGCGCTTGACGACGTCTCGGACGGAACGCTGCCGATCGACGGGGCCGAGCTCAAGGCGAGCGTTTCGAACGGCGTGGCGCGCATCGACAAGGCCGAGGTGAATTCCGCGCAATACAAGATCTGGCTTTCCGGCATCGCATCCTATGCCGGACGCGGGCTGGCGCTGTCCGGCGGCATCGTCCAGCCGAGCCAGGCTGCCACGCAGACGAACGGCCAAGCGCCCAAGCAGTCGTCGTTCTTCGTCGGCGGCACCTGGAGCACGCCGTTCATCTCGCCGATAAGTCGCGGTGTTTCAGGCGAGTAAGCAGCAGGAACTCAACCTCGCTGCGCCGCCTGCTCGTCGCGCTGGCGCTGCACCTCGCGGCGTTTGTTTGCGAGCGAAGCGATGATCACGCCAACTGCGACGATCGCGATCAGAATGGTGCACGCCGCGTTGATTTCCGGCGTCACGCCAAGGCGGACCTGGCTGTAGATCTTCATCGGCAGCGTCGTGGCGCCGGGCCCCGAGGTGAAGCTGGCAATAACCAGGTCGTCGAGCGAGAGCGTGAAGGCCAGCATCCAGCCAGAGACGATCGCCGGCATGATGACCGGCAGCGTGATCTGGAAGAAGGTCCTTACCGGCGGCGCACCGAGATCCATCGCGGCTTCTTCCAGCGAACGATCGAACGTGATCAGGCGCGATTGGACCACCACAGCGACGAAGCACATGGTCAGCGTGGTGTGGGCAAGCGTCACCGTGAGAAAGCCGCGGTCGAAGCCGACAACGACGAAGAGCAGCAATAGCGACAGGCCGGTGATGACTTCCGGCATGACCAGCGGCGCAAACACCATGCCGGAAAACAGCAGCCGGCCGCGAAAGCGCGTGTAGCGCGTCAGGGTGAGCGCCGCCAGAGTGCCGAGCACGGTCGCCACGGTGGCCGAGATGACGCCGACGCGCGCCGTCACCCAGGTGGCGTCCATCAGACCCTGATTGTGGAACAGCGACACGTACCATTTCGTCGAGAAGCCGCCCCAGACGGTGACCAGCTTCGACTCGTTGAAAGAGAACACGACGAGCAGGACGATCGGCAGGTAGAGAAAGGCAAAGCCGAGCACGATCGAAACGATGTTGAAGCGGCTCCAGGTAGCGTTCATAGGTCCTGCTCCTGGGCACGCGCCTGGGCTCGCTGGAAGAGCATGATCGGCACGATCAGCAGCAGCAGCAAGATGACGGCAACGGCAGACGACACCGGCCAGTCGCGGTTGCCGAAGAATTCGCTCCACAGCGTCCTGCCGATCATCAGTGTCTGCGAGCCGCCGAGCAGATCGGGGATGACGAACTCGCCGACGGCGGGAATGAACACCAGCAGGCAGCCGGCGATGACGCCGGGCAGCGACAGCGGGAAGGTGATCTTCCAGAAGGCGCTGGTCGGCGGGCAGCCGAGATCCTTGGCGGCCTCGATCAGCGAATTGTCCATCTTCTCCAATGCCGAATAGAGCGGCAGGACCATGAACGGCAGATAGGAGTAGACGATGCCAATGAAGATCGCCGTGTAGGTGTTGAGGATGATCAGCCGATGGCTGATGATGCCAGTGGCGAGCAGCAACTCGTTGAGCAGGCCCTCGGGCTTGAGAATGCCTATCCAGGCGTAGACACGGATCAGGAACGAGGTCCAGAACGGCAGGATCACCAGCATCAGCAAGGTCGGGCGGATCGTCGCCGGAGCGCGTGCCATGCCATAGGCGATGGGATAGCCGATCACCAACGTCAGGACCGTCGAGATGGCGGCGACGATGACGCTCGTCACATAGGCGTTGAAGTAGAGCGCGTCCTGCGTCAGCCAGATGTAGTTGTCAAAATTGAGCGCGCCAAACCACGCGACAACCCCGGAAACGCCGTCGCGGAAATCGAGCACCGGCGTGTAGGGCGGCATGGCTATCGCGGTCTGCGACAGCGAAATCTTAAAGACGATGATAAAGGGGACGAGAAAGAAGAACAGCAGCCAAAGGTAGGGGATGATGATGACGAGACGGCTAACCAAAGCCGCTCCCAGCCTGGCCAAGGCGGATTTGCCGGCAGCGCTTGCCGAGGAGCTTGTTGCGGCGGTGACAGCGGACATGATCAGTCCCTACCGTGTCAGCACGACGCCGGCGTCGGGTCGGAAGGAAACCCAGGCGCGGTCGTTCCAGGTCAGCGGATCCTCGGTGATGCGTGCCGCGTTCATGGTACTCGCCCGCACCACCTGACCGTCATCCAGCCTGACGTGATAGATGGTCATGTCACCGAGATAGGCGATGTCGTAGACCTCGCCCTCGATGGCGTTGACGGCACCAGCCGGTTTCGTGGAGGAAACCTTGATCTTCTCCGGCCTGATAGCAAAGGTAACGGACGTTCCGGCGGCGGCACGGCCGGCATTTTCGGTGCGGATGGTGATGCCGTTGCCGGCGTCGATGCTTGCGCTGCCGGCCTCGCCAGCCGCGATCTTGCCGTCGAACATATTCACATTGCCGACGAAGCCGGCGACGAAGCGGGAACCCGGCGCCTCGTAGACCTCGGCCGGCGTCGCCACCTGCATCACCTCGCCCTTGTCGATGATGGCGATGCGGTCGGCCATCGTCATCGCCTCTTCCTGGTCATGGGTGACGACGACGAAGGTGAGGCCAAGGTTCTGCTGCAGGTCCATCAGCTCGAACTGCGTTTCCTCGCGCAGCTTCTTGTCCAGCGCGCCAAGCGGCTCATCGAGCAGCAGGACTTTCGGCCGCTTGGCCACCGAGCGGGCCAGTGCGACACGCTGGCGCTGGCCGCCCGACAATTGGTGCGGCTTGCGTTTGGCGAACTGCTCGAGCTTGACCAGCTTCAGCATGTCGGCGACGCGCTTGTCGATATCGGCCTTGGCCATGCCTTCCTGCTTGAGGCCGAACGCGATGTTGTTCTCGACCGTCATGTGCGGAAACAAGGCGTAGGACTGGAACATCATGTTGACCGGCCGCCGATATGGCGGGATGCCGCGCAGATCCTGGCCATCGAGCAGGATACGGCCGGCGGTCGGTTCCTCAAAGCCGGCAAGCATCCTGAGCAGCGTCGATTTCCCGCAGCCCGAGGCCCCGAGCAGGGCAAAGAATTCGCGTTCGAAGATGGTCAGCGACAGATTGTTGACGGCAGTGAAGTCGCCGAACTTCTTGGTGACGTTGTCGAACTGGATGTATGGCTTGGCATTCGGATCGTTCCATGGCGCGAAATCCCTGCGGATGCTGCCAAGCGATTTCATGTCCCACTCCGTGCCTGATTCTGCCCCTGAAAAACGACCCCGGCAGTCAGCCACCGGGGTCGCGTCAGATCACTATTGTCCCGTGATGACCTTGGTCCACGATCTGGTGACGAGACGTTGCGTCTTGGGGTCATATGGACCGACAGTGAACAGCTTGGCCAGCGTCGAGTCATCCGGATAAATGCCCGGGTCATCAAGGATCTCCTTGCTGACGAGCGGCTGAGAGGCCTTGTTGCCATTGGCGTAGAAGACAAAGTTGGTGGATTTGGCAATAACTTCTGGTCTCATCATGTAGTTCAGAAATTCGTGTGCCTCGGCGACATGCGGTGCATCGGCCGGGATCGCCATTTCGTCGAACCACATTTCCGCACCTTCCTTTGGAATCGTGTAGGCGATGTCGACCCCCTTTTTCGCTTCCGCCGCACGGTCGCGGGCCTGGAAGAGATCCCCCGAAAATCCGACAGCCACGCAGATGTCGCCATTGGCGAGCGCGTTGATGTATTCCGACGAATGGAATTTGCGGATAGAAGGCCGGATGCTCAGCATGAGTTCTGTGGCCTTGGCAAGGTCGTCAGGAGAGGTCGAGTCAGGCTTGAGGCCAAGATAGTTCAGCACAGTCGGAAAAATGTCTGTAGGCGAATCCAGGAAGTACACGCCACAATTGGCGAGCTTGGCGATATTCTCCGGCTTCAGGACCGCATCCCAGCTGTCGATCTTGTCGACGCCGAGGGCTTCCTTCACTTTCTCGGTGTTGTAGCCAATGCCTGTGGTCCCCCACATGTAGTTGACCGAGTATTCGTTGCCGGGGTCGAACTTCGCAACCCGCTCCATCACCACGTTCCACATATTGGAAAGGTTGGGCAGCTTCGACTTGTCCAGCTTCTGATATACCCCGGCCTGGATTTGACGGGCCAGGAACGGGCTTGCCGTCGGCACCACGACATCGTAGCCGCTACCACCGGCAAGCAGCTTGGTTTCGAGAATTTCGTTGGAATCATAGGTGTCGTAGACGACCTTGATGCCGGTTTCCTTGGTGAAGTCGTCGATGATCGAACTGTCGATATAGTCCGACCAGTTGAAGACATTGACGACACGGTCCTCGGCATGCGCGCCCAAGGTAAAAACTGCCAGAAACGCCGAAGTCGCCGAAAGCCAGAGCGCTTTGCGGGTCATGCTATTCTCCTTTGATGAGTGTTCCGTCGCCAGCTCGTCGCGGCGTGCGCCCGGCTGGGCATTTGCTTCAGGGTATTGAGCTTGCAGGCAGGCGACAAGCGCGAATTGCCGGCGCCATTATGGTTCGGCGACGAGGCGACAGTGAAGACTTGGCGTGGCGCTGGTGGTGTTGCGGCGCCGTCAGAAGCTTTCGCTACGGCGCGCGCAGGGAGACGACGATGTTGTCCGGCCTCGATGCAGCCGGCATGGAGACTTGGCAAGATACGCCTGTCTTGTTGTTGCCGTGATCGCAGCCTGCCCGCGCGGCTGCGACATTGTCAATGGTCCATCTCGCTTTGGCGCGCGCGCTGCATCAATTAGGCGAAGGCACACCGGTGACGCCCGCCCGCTGCGGCCGCGTCTGGCGCTTGAATTCGAGCCCGATATGGACGAGGAGCGCCGTGATGACGACCGCACCGCCGACGATGGTGCGCGCCGACGGCACCTCGGAATGAATGAGCCAAACCCAGATCGGGCCTAGGATCGGCTCGAACGTGCCGAGTAGCGCCGCCACGGCGGCCGGAACAAGCCGGGCGCCGGTGGCGAAGAAGGCGAGGCCGAGCCCCAGATTGACCACGCCGAAGGCAAAAAGGAAGCCCATGTCGTGGCTGGAAACGCCCAGTGCCGACGCCTGCGATGCCGCAAAGGCGGCCGCCAGCATCGTGCCGAGGCAGGTCGCCGGGGTCATACGCACATGGGCAAAGCGGCGCGTGATGACGGTGGCGATCGAGAACATGACGGCAATGAGCAGCGCCAGCCCGTCGCCGATCGGCGATACGGCGCCATCGAGCGATTCCGAGACCATGATGGCGACGCCAGCAATGACGGCGGCGATCGCCAGCCAGGTCGCCACGGCCACCCGCTCGCGAAACAGCGCCCAGGCAAACAACGCCGCCAGAAGCGGCACACCGGCCTGCATCAACAGGATGTTGGCGACGGTGGTATAGGCAAGCGCCACGACGAAAGAGGTCGACGCCGTGGCGAAACAAAACGCCACCGCAAGGCCGGCCAGGCCCATGCCGCGAAACAGCTTCAGCGTGCCACGCCAGCCGTCGCGCCAGACCATGAAGCAGAGCAGGAAGGCGGCGGCCCAGACCGAGCGCCAGAACACCACCGTCCAGCTGTCGCCGGCATCGATGAAACGGGCAATGGTACCGCCGAGGCTCCACATCAGCGCCGACAGGAACACCAGCAGGAAACCGATACGCTCCTCATTTCGCGGAGGCGAAACAGCGATCTGCGGTGATGATATGTCGGTCATGAGTCGGACTGTCGGCGATTTCGAGGCGGCACGATGCACAGCGGACGACAGAAACGTGCCTTAATCGCGTAACGCAAAGACGGGGATGGGGAGTGATCCAGCATCGTGTTCCATTTGGCGCACCGACAGGTGCACAGAGATGCCCGATCATCGACAGACGCCCCATGCTCGACGTACGGTGCAAATGTATAGGGCGCCCCCATGGATGAGCCATTCTACAAAACGGCGGCGATTGGCTATGACGAGTTGTTCGCCCGTGCGACGAACTCGTTTATCCCGTCCTTGCTGAAGGCAGCACGGATTGCGCCTGGCCATCGCGTGCTCGACGTCGCAACGGGCACCGGAGCGGCAGCGCAAGCCGCTGCCATCATTGTAGGCCCTTCCGGCGCCGTGATTGGCGGCGACATCTCGCCGGCCATGCTCGAATCCGCCAAACGCAATTTGAAAGACCAGCCAATCACCCTCGCTACGTTCGACGCTCACGCGCTTCCTTATGAGGACCGTCGGTTCGACGCAGTGACCTGTTAGCTTGGGCTCATGTTCTTCTCGGACCAGCTTGGAGCGCTTTCGGAATTTCGCCGGGTTCTGCGCCCCAACGGCTGGACTGCAGTTAGCGTGACGACGACGCCAGAGCGTTCTTTGTTCGCCAGAATAGGTGCGGTAATCGCCCGCTATGCCCCTGAGAAAGCTGAAAAGCTAAATCGCTTCTTTTCCATCCCTGACGCGACGTGCTTGCACAGCTTGCTCCATCGCGCCGGGTTTCGAAAGATTGACGTCCAGCTCGAAACGTGGCCCATCAAGTTCTCGTCCTTCGACGACTATTTCAGAGGCATCGCCAAGGGCGCAACATTGAGCGGTCAGGAGTATGTCCAGCTTCCTCCGGATATGAAGCACATCGTGCGCGAGGAGGTCTGGCGCGGGCTAGCTTCGCCGAGCCCTGGAGAGCCGCTGACGATTGAAATGGACGTTCTGATAGGCAGCGGTAGCCGATAGAAGAATGCGCCCGCGGCACGATCCCCGGCAACTCTGTTTGCCGTCACTGAAAATCGAACGCCGACAGTCCCGTCACCATTTCGTCGAGGCCGAGCGGGCGTGTCACCGGTGGCTCGGCGCGGGCGAGGCAGCCGATGCGTTCACACAGCCGGCAGGCAGCGCCGACCGGCGTAGCCGACACAGCGGCGTTCTGTCCGGCCTTGCCGATGGCGGCCGGCCCCGGCAACGCTGCTCCATAGACGATCTCATCGCGAAAACCGATGTCGCAGCCGAGCAGCAGCGCTGTGCGGCGCGGTCGCTCGGCAAACGAGCCCTGCGGGCCTTCGAGCGTGCGGGCGATGCAGAGGAACGCCGCACCATCTGGCATTTCCACGGCCTCGACCAGGATCTGGCCGGGTTGGCCGAAGGTGGTATGGACCGGCAGCTTCGGACAGCCGCCGCCGAAGCGGCTTTGCGGAAAGCCGTGGCTGCCCGCCTTGCGGAAGCGATTGCCGGCACTGTCGACCTCGAGCATGAAGAATGGCACGCCCGACGCACCCGGCCGCTGCAGCGTGGTCAGCCGGTTCGCCGCTTGCCCGAAGGAAACGCCGAAGCGCGACCGCAACATGTCGATGTCATAGCGGGCGCGGACCGCAGCGGCGTGAAAAGGCTGATAGGGCATCATCAGCGCGTGCGCGGCATAGCGGCCGAGCTCGAAACGGGCGAGCCGGCGGGCTTCGTCCGTGGCCAGCTTCAGCGCCTGGATCTCGACAGCGACAGCAACGCTCATGCGGATCAGGCAGGCCTCCATAGCCACCTCGCGCAGCTGATCGAATGGCGACAGGCGCTCGGACAGGAACAGGCGCTGCGAGTGACGGTCATAGCGACGGCGCCAGTTGGGCATGGTGGCGACCGGCAGTACTTTGACGACGACGCCGAATTCACGCCGCAGCCAAGCCTTCAACGCACTGAACAGATCGTCGCCGGGATCGAGCACCGACGTGAATGCCTCGGCTTCCTCTTCGAGCGCGGTAAAATGGTTCGGCCGGCGTTCGAAAATCTCATGCACCTCGTCGATCGGCAGCCGGGCGCCGGAGAGTGCGGTGGCTTTGCCCTCACGCGCGAGCAGCTCGTTGAGATCGGATAGCCGCGCGGCCTGCTCGCGATAGGCGCGAAACAGCTTTATCACAGCGGCGGAAGCGTTGGGCGCCGCCTCGGCAAGCTCGATGAGTTCCTGGTCGCCTGGCAGTTCGCCGGCCAGCAACGGATCTGAAAACACTTCCTTCAAATCGGCGACCGAACCCCTCGCCTCGCCCTGCAATTCATGTGGGTCGACCTTGTAGACGGACGCCAGTCTCAGGATCAGTTGCACCGTCAACGGCCGTTGGTTGCGCTCGATGAGATTGAGATAGGACGGCGAGATGCCGAGCCCTTCGGCCATCGCCGTCTGGGTCAGGCCCTTGGCGTTGCGGATGCGACGAATGCGCGGCCCGGCAAAGATTTTATGGTCGGCCAATCGACTGTCCTTGACAAGAATTTACATCCGCTGATGGCATGGCGGCGTTTACAATCATGACAAATTTACAGCTCTCATCAGTCAAACACAACACAGGTTTTCTCTTATTTTATGGCCAATTTCGGAGTTTGTCTCGCTTGCCTAGTGCCGACATGTAAATGATGTCACGCACACGGCGCACATATTCCTTCTGTACGGCGTTTCCGAAACCGGCATTAAAGCCAGCCTGGAGTGACCAATGACCGATTTTTACAACCTTGTCCCGTCGGCGCCCCAAGGGCGCTTCGATGGCATCGAACGGCCGTATTCGCCAGAGGACGTGAGACGGCTGCGCGGCTCGGTGCAGATTCGGCAGAGCCTCGCCGAAATGGGGGCAAACCGGCTGTGGCAGCTCATCCATGAAGAGGATTTCGTCAACGCGCTCGGTGCCATGTCGGGCAACCAGGCAATGCAGCAGGTGCGGGCCGGGCTGAAAGCGATCTATCTGTCGGGATGGCAGGTCGCCGCCGATGCCAACACCGCTTCCGCCATGTACCCGGACCAGTCGCTTTATCCCGCAAATGCGGCGCCCGAACTGGTCAAGCGCATAAACCGCACCTTGCAGCGCGCCGACCAGATCGAGACTTCCGAAGGCAAGGGGCTGTCGGTCGACACCTGGTTCGCGCCGATCGTCGCCGATGCCGAAGCCGGCTTCGGCGGGCCGCTCAACGCCTTCGAGATCATGAAGGCATTCATCGAGGCGGGTGCGGCCGGCGTCCATTACGAGGACCAGCTGGCTTCGGAGAAGAAATGCGGCCACCTCGGCGGCAAGGTGCTGATCCCGACCGCTGCACACATCCGCAACCTCAACGCTGCGCGGCTTGCCGCCGACGTCATGGGCACGCCGACGCTGGTCGTGGCCCGCACCGATGCGGAAGCGGCACAGCTCTTGACCTCCGACATCGATGAGCGCGACCAGCCCTTCGTCGATTATGGCGCCGGCCGCACCGCGGAGGGCTTCTATCGTGTCAGCAATGGCATCGAGCCCTGCATCGCCCGCGCCGTCGCCTACGCGCCCTATGCGGACCTGATCTGGTGCGAGACTTCCAAGCCCGATCTGGCGCAGGCCAGGACGTTTGCCGAGGGTGTGCGCAAGCACCATCCCGGCAAGCTGCTTGCCTATAATTGCTCGCCGTCTTTCAACTGGAAGAAGAATCTCGACGACGCGACGATTGCGAAGTTCCAGAAGGAACTCGGCGCCATGGGTTACAAGTTCCAGTTCATTACGCTGGCCGGTTTCCACCAGCTCAACTTCGGCATGTTCGAGCTCGCCCGCGGCTACAAGGAGCGGCAGATGGCTGCCTATTCGGAACTGCAGCAGGCGGAATTCGCCGCGGAAGCCAATGGCTACACTGCCACCAAGCACCAACGCGAGGTCGGCACCGGCTATTTCGACGCCGTCTCGATGGCGATCACCGGTGGCCAGTCTTCGACCACGGCCATGCATGGATCGACCGAGCACGCCCAATTCAGGCCGGCAGCGGAATAGCGGAATAGCAGACAAACAGAGGGAACGCCCAAACGGGCATGACAACACAAGGAGAAGACCAATGGCATCGATAAGCCGCGTCAAGGAACGGGCCGAAGAGCAAGCCACCAGCATGAATGTCGACCAGCAGGCGACCATTCGCATGTTGGCGAACGATCTGCACAGGCTCAATCAGTCGGTGATGAAGGCGGTCGAGGCCGGCGTCTCGGTCGAACTGGTGCGCTCGGCACGTCACCATGGCGGCGATGGCAACTGGGGCGATCTGCTGATCCCGGTCATCGTCACACAGCGGAGCCACGACTAATGAATTCTACCGCACCGCGCCTTTTTGAACGCATGCTATCGCACCTCGCAGGCTGCGGCTCTGCCTAGTCCGGCAGAGCTGCTAATGCAACGATTTCAATGACAAGATCAGACTGAGCAAGCGCTGCAACTCCAATAACTTCCGAGGGCGGCGGGTTGTTGTAGCTGCAGTGCTTCGGGCAGTGCACCGCAAAGAATTCGTCCAAGACGTCCAAGCGGAAATTGGGGGAGCTCAGAACGCCGCCATCGGGAAATGGCCCCTTAACAAAGAAGGTCAGCCGGATGAGATGCTCGAGCGCGCTGCCAAGCTCCTCCAGATCTGATTTGATGTTGGTGAGAACTGCGCGCCACTGTGCTGCCGCGTCGCCAATGGCGCCGCCGCCGCTTTTGCCGATCGGATCGTAGTCCTCGGCCGTCGCGGTATTTCCGGAAAGGTAGACAAACCCCTTTGCGCCGGTAACGACCGTACCCTTTCCCCATGGCATCAACCGGCCGTTTTTAAATTTCTTATGAGTCACGAGTTCCATTGTCATCTCCCGTCGCTCAAAGAGACGTGCTTAGCCAACGAGGAAGGATAGTCCAGCGAGGCGATGCGACAAGCTCGCGACAGACTTGCCTCGCCTTCATCCAACCTGCTTCAATCCGGCTACGGCTGCGAGTTGATGCGTTCGCGCTGCACAGCCAAACTTCGCTGAAGCCTGCCCAGTTGTAATGGCGACTTCTCCTTTCGAGCGGCGGCAAAGAAAAGCACTTAATTTTAATTTTAATGTTTCTTGCGATATTCTCCTGATATGCCATTTCAGCTTGACATGAGCAGCGATCTCACGCCAATTACCTCTCAAGTTTCAACCCTGCATTGAAACACTGAACAACGGCCTGCCCCGCCATGTGCCCAGCGAATCGCGAAATCGAGACTGCAAAGCAGGCGGCGTTCGTTAGCCGGGGCGTGGAGACGCGGATGCTCCCAGATTTCTCGCGGGTGCTGGTGGTCGGAAAATCACCGATCAACCGGGTCGTGGTTTCAAAGATCGTTGAGCGGTCCGGCCTCAAACCGATCTCGGAAACTCCCGAAACCGCGGCAAAGGCCTTGCACGCGCTGATTCCCGGCACTGTCGTTCTCGACGGCGGAGCGGAGAACGGTGACTGCGACGCCTTGCTGTCGGGCATCGATGCGCTGCGAAGGGCGTCAGGCAAATCGCTTCCGTTGGTGATCCTGCTCTCAGTCAAGACCGGCACTCCGGAGACCCTGGGCCTGTCGAGCGTCATCGATGCGGTGGTCGTCAAGCCGATCACCACCGAACGGCTGCAGCCGGTGATCGACCGGCTGGTCGGGCTCGGCCGCAACTGACCTCTACCGCGACGCGTCGACTGCAGACCTGATCAATCAATCTCGCCGATACGCTCGATCAGGCCCGGCAGTTCACCGAGATTGGCTATCTGGCGAAAGCGCGGTGCTGAGACCGGCGGCTCGACATGCTCCAGCACCCAGGTCAGTTCATGCGGCACGTGGATGCCCCAACTGCCGGCTTCGATTGCCGGCACGACGTCCGATTTGAGCGAGTTGCCGACCATCATGCCCTTTTCCGGGCCATCGCCGTAGCGGCTGAAGATCCGGCTATAGGTGGCAGCGCTCTTGTCGCTGACGATTTCGACCGCATGGAACAGCTCGCCCAGTCCGGATTGCGCGAGCTTGCGTTCCTGGTCGAAGAGGTCGCCCTTGGTGATCAGCACCAGGCGGTAGGCGCCGGCCAGCTTTTCCACGGTCTCGCGCGCATAGGGAAGCGGCTCGATCGGATGGCTGAGCATCTCGCGGCCCGCGGCGAGAATTTCGGCAATGGTTGAGGCAGGCACGTGGCCTTCGGTGACCTCGATCGCCGTCTCGATCATTGACAGCGTAAATCCCTTGATGCCGAAGCCGTAGACCGCGAGGTTGCGCTTCTCGACCTCCAGCAATCTTGCCGAAATCCAGTCCTCCTCGGCGTGGTCGGCGAGCAGCGCGGCAAAGCGCTTCTCGGTCATGCGGAAGAACTGTTCGTTCTGCCACAGCGTGTCGTCGGCGTCGAAGCCGATCGTCGTCAGTTTGCAGCTGTGTTGCATTCGGCGTCTTCAATTGCGGCGTTGCGGGACGCCGACCCTAGACCAGGATGTTTTTATCCGGAAGTCGTTGTGTTCCCCCGGTAATCGAGGCGCACGCCAGCCGGCTCCCCTTCCCTTTGGTCGCCGGCAACGGCTATACTCCACAATCTGCAACAAATCTGGTGATTGATGCCGCCTGCAAAAAAGGAAGTCCGTCCGTCGAGCCGCGGAGGACGCGCCCGCACGCCTGCCTTCGTGAAAAACCAACGTGGCGTCAAGAACTGGAAGGAAGTCAGCGCCTGGCTGGAATG
The DNA here is from genome assembly GCF_040320105.1 of Mesorhizobium sp. M0778. Classification (NCBI taxonomy): domain Bacteria; kingdom Pseudomonadati; phylum Pseudomonadota; class Alphaproteobacteria; order Hyphomicrobiales; family Phyllobacteriaceae; genus Mesorhizobium; species Mesorhizobium sp. M0778. The sequence continues at coordinate 79,175 of NZ_JAMYPA010000024.1, forward strand.
GCGCGGCATCGAAGACATCGAATGCATCACGCCCGACCAGGCCGGGGTTGCGCGCGGCAAAATGATGCCGTCGAAGAAGTTCACCTCCAACACCTCGCTTGCCCTGCCTTCGGCGGTGTTCATGACGACGATCTCGGGTGGTTATCCGGAGGACGGCAACGGCTTCCACTATCCGGAGGACGATGGCGACCTCAAGCTGATGCCTGACCTCTCGACGCTGACGGTGGTGCCGTGGGAGGAGGACCCGACGGCGGCGGTCATCTGCGACCTCGTCCACCAGGACGGCCGCTCGGTCGAGTTCACACCGCGCAACGTTCTGAAGCGCGTGCTTGCCGCCTATGACAGACGCGGGCTGAGACCTGTGGTGGCGCCCGAGATCGAGTTCTACCTGGTGCGCAAGAACCCCGATCCGGACTACCCGCTGACCCCGCCAGTCGGGCGCTCCGGACGGCCGATCGGCGGCGGCGCCGGCTATTCGATCGCCGGGGTCAACGAATTCGACGAACTGATCGACGACATCTATCATTTCTCCGAAAGCCAGGGCCTGGAGATCGACACGCTGATCCACGAAGAGGGCGCCGGCCAACTCGAAATCAATCTGCGTCACGGCGATCCAATCGAGCTCGCCGACCAGGTGTTCATGTTCAAGCGAACCATCCGCGAGGCGGCGCTGAAGCACGAGATCTATGCCACGTTCATGGCCAAGCCGATCCAGGGGCAGCCCGGTTCGGCCATGCATATCCATCAGTCAATCATCGACAAGAAGACCGGCAAGAACGTCTTTTCCGCGGAGGACGGCTCGGAGACCGAGGCCTTCTTCCACTTCATCGGCGGCATGCAGAAACATGTGCCGAACGCGCTGGTGATGTTTGCGCCCTACGTCAATTCCTACCGGCGGCTGACGCAGGCGGCCTCGGCGCCGGTCAACAACAAATGGGGCTACGACAACCGCACCACGGCCTTTCGCGTGCCACGCTCCGACCCGGCAGCGCGGCGCGTCGAAAACCGCATTCCTTCCTCCGACGCCAATCCCTATCTGGCGCTGGCCGCATCGCTCGCCTGCGGGCTGATCGGCATGACCAATAAGATCAAGGCCGATCCGCCGGTACTGACGACCGCCAATGAGGATGAGATCGACCTGCCGCGCGGCCTGCTCGAAGCCGTCGACCTGTTCGAGGCCGACGAGGAACTCTGCGCCCTACTCGGCAAATCCTTCGCAGCGACTTATGCGGCGATCAAGCGGGCGGAATTCGAGACCTTCATGGAAGTGATCAGCCCATGGGAGCGGGAGTATTTGCTGCTGAATGTGTAGTAGGAGAGTAGGGCAATATGGCAGTAGGGCAGTTAGGGCAGTAGGGCAGTAGGGCAAGGATGACGGACAAGATCGCATCGTACAGGGATCTGATCGTCTGGCAGCAAGCCATGGACCTAACGGTTGCAATCTCCCAAGTCACAAGGACCTGGCCGAAGGACGAGCTCTACGGGCTGACGGGTCAGGTGCGTCGGGCAGCAACGTCTGTGCCAGCCAACATCGCCGAGGGTTACGGCCGAGAAAGCCGAGCTTCCTACCAGCAGTTTCTCAGGATCGCCCAGGGATCACTCAAGGAACTGGAGACACACCTTCTAATCGCGCAACGGGTTGGAATTACCTCTCGCGAGGCAGTCGAATCATTGATGCCTCACAGCGAGAGCGTAGGAAAGCTCTTGCGGCTTCTCATCCGCAAGCTGTCGGCTGAATAGACACCTACTGCCCTACTGCCCTACTGCCCTACTGCCCTACTCCCCTACTCCCCTAGCCGAGCATCATGACTTACCAATCCCCAATCTCCCCCGGCCGCTCCTGGTACGAGGACACGGCCGGACCAAGGCCCGAATATCCGGCGCTCGACGGCGACCGGACATGCGACGTGGTGATCGTCGGCGGCGGCTTTACCGGCCTGTCGGCTGCGGCTCATCTCGCCAAGTCAGGCGCGGATGTCGTGCTTATCGAAACGCATCGTTTCGGTGACGGCGCATCGGGCCGCAATGGCGGCCAGCTCGGCACCGGACAGCGGGCCTGGGCAGAGGAGCTGGAAGCGGAATACGGCTTTTCCTGCGCCAAGGCGCTGTTCGACCTGGCCGAAGAGGCCAAGGCGCATCTCCTCGACTTCGCCGCGGTGCACCAGATCGAGATCGACTATATGCCCGGCCAAATGTCGGTGGCGCACAAAAAGCGCTATGTCGACGACTACAAGGCGCATGCCGAGATCATGGCAAGCCGGTTCGGCTATCCGCACATCTCATTCATGGATGCCGCGGAGACAGCCGAGCGGCTCGGCTCGACGCATTATTTCGGCGGCACCCGCGACACGGGCACCGGCCACATCCATCCGCTGAAGCTGGTGATCGGCACCGCAAAAGTCGCGGCACAGGCCGGCGCAAAGCTTTTCGAGCAGACACCGTCGACCGGCATCACCTCCGGCGGCGGCAAAGTGAGGGTGACGACGCCGAAGGGCACGATCATCGCCGGGAAGTGCTTGATCGGGGTCAACGCCTATGGCGGCACGCTCGAGCCGGTGAGTGCTTCGCATATCATGCCGATCGGCTCATTCATCGGCGCAACGGTACCGCTGGGCGCCGATTCCAAAGTGTTGCCGGGTGGCGAGGCGGTCGACGATTCGCGCTTCGTCGTGCGCTATTTCCGCAAATCGAAGGATGGGCGGCTGCTGTTTGGCGGGCGCGAGATCTACGCAGTCAACGATCCCAAGGACATTCACATCCACATCCGCCGGCAGATCGCCGAGATCTATCCGGCACTGAAGGACATTGAGATCACCCATGGCTGGGGCGGCTATGTCGGCATCACCGTACCGAGAAAGCCGTTCGTGCGCGAAGTCATGCCCAATGTGATCTCGGTCGGTGGTTATTCCGGCCACGGCGTCATGCTGTCCAATTTTTTCGGCAAGCTTTATGCCGAGACGGTCGCCGGCAACCGCGACCGGCTGAAGCTGATCGAGGATCTGAAGATTCCGCCTTTCCCCGGCGGCCGGCGTTTCCGCGCGCCACTGCTCTTTCTTGCGCTCAACTGGTACGCGTTGCGGGACAGGATTTAACCAGGCGTTGCAGAATCCTTAACCAGGGCGCAGAATCCCCGCCAAGGGCGCAGTGATGCCACAATCGCGGGCGAAAGATGATGCTCGTGGGCAGCTGAACGGGGAATTTTTGCGGGCCTGCCCGCTTTTGGTTTGGGAACGATGCCGATCGAAATGCCGGCTCTCCGGCATCGGTCGTCAGAACATCGGCCCGCAAATGGAGGTGGCAAGTGTGAGAGAGCCCTTCAGTTTCGGTGCGCCGGAACGACGGCGCCTTGCGATGCAATTCGGTTACGATATGCGGCCGACGTTCTGGCACGGGGTCCGGTCGAACGCGCATCTCGTGATCGCTGCGCTTGGCACGGCAGCACTGCTCGGCGTTGCCGCAGTGGCGCTGTGGCTGGCCTTGCCGGCCAATGAACGACAGGCGGCGGCGAGCCCTGAGCAGACCGTTCCGACCATTCCGGTCAAGACGACGAAGATCATGCCTTCCAAGGTCGCTGCGGCGCCGCGGACGACGGGCAAGGCCGACGCGGTTTCCCCGGCGGTGGCCGCGGCGGAAGCCGACATACCGGCGCTGGCTCCCAACGATCCCCGCTGGACGGGACCAAAGACGGCATCGGCCGCCGCCACAGCAGCATCCGACCAACTGGCAAGCCAGACCGATCAGGCGGCCGATAAATCGTCTGCTTCGGTGGCATTCGCCGATCCGGCAGCGAAACCCGACGCTGCGGCATTGTTTGCCAAGGTGGCGGCTCCCGGCAGCTCGACGAAAAACACAGGGCCCGACGGTGCGCAGACCGCTGCCATCCCCACACCCAAGCCGCAACTGCCGACGCAGTCCGCGAGCGAAGACGACAACAGCACCAAGGCAAAATCCGGAAAAACCAATACTGCCGGTACCGGACGCATCCTGAGATCCGTCACCATGCGCACCGGCCCAAAGAAGAATGCGGCCGCCATTCTCACCGTGCCGGCCAAGACCTCGGTGCAAGTGATGAGTTGCAAGCAGTGGTGCCAGATCGTCTACAACGGCAAGCGCGGCTGGGTCTACAAGAGCTACGTCAAAACCGGGGCGTAGGACAGACAGAGCGATCGCGGCTCGGATCGCTCGGCATCAGCCGCCTGTCGCCGGATGGCCTAGGGGTTCAAATGCAACGGCCGCCGTCGACTTCCAGCGCCACGCCGGTGATGAAAGCTGCTTCATCCGATGCGAGCCAAAGCGCGGCATTGGCCACGTCAAGCGGCGTCGAAAGCCGGCCGAGCGGGATCGATGCGCGGAACTTCTCGCGGATCTCGGGTGTGTCGGCGCCCATGAATTTCTCAAGCATGCCGGTCTCGCCGGCGACCGGGCACAGGCAGTTGACACGGATGTTCTTTGGCGCGAGTTCCACCGCCATCGATTTGGTCGCGGTGATCGCCCAGCCCTTCGATGCGTTGTACCAGGTGAGACCAGGCCGCGGCCTGATACCGGCCGTGGAAGCCGTCGTCAGGATGACGCCGCCGCCTTGCCGCTCCATGGCCGGCACCACGGCAAGTGCTGCGTTGTAGATTGCCTTCATGTTGACTGACGTGATCAGGTCGAAGGTCGCTTCGTCGACTTCCAGCATGTCACCGTTGCGATGGGTGTAACCGGCATTGTTGACCATGATGTCGATGCGACCGAAAGCACTCATTGCAGCATGGACCATGTCGTCGAATTCGGACCGCAGCGAGACGTCGGTCTGGGTCCAGATCGCCTTTTCGCCGATCTCGCCGGCGACGCGCTCTGCGTCCTTGGCGTTCAGATCGGCGACAACGACCCGCGCGCCCTCCTCGGCAAAGCGCCTGGCCATGCCCTCGCCAAAGCCCGAGGCAGCGCCGGTGATGATGGCGACCTTGTTTTGGAGGCGCATGCCTTTCTCACTCATCGTTGAAGACGATCGACGACGCGTTTGGCCATGGCCATCGAAAGATGTGTGTCCATTGCCGATTTCTCCTTTGGCTTTCGCCTTGATCCCGCTCTATGCTGCACCTGCGAACGCTCCCGGAAGCATCGCTTGCCGACAAGCCTCCGGCCAGAGCCGGTGTCAAGAGCACACGCGGATGTGACGCAATGACACTGGCAAGTTTAAATCGATTAGATTATATCAGCCGCGTTATCGCGACCGGCGTCAGAGCGGACAGACCATGACCAGCCAGATCATCCCCGTCGACCCTTTCGACTTTATCATTTTCGGCGGCACCGGCGATCTGTCGGAACGCAAGCTTCTGCCGTCACTGTACCACCGGCAGCGCGACCACCAGTTTTCCGAGCCGACGCGCATAATCGGCACATCACGTTCGAAGATGACCGATGAGGAATTCCAGTCTTTCGCCAGGCAGGCGATTGCCGATCATGTGAAACCGGAAGATATCGACGCCACGGAACTGAAAACGTTCCTCGCACGGCTCTCCTATGTCCCGGCCGACGCAACCACAGGTGCCGGCTTCGACAGGCTGAAGAAGGCGATCGGCGACAGCGAACACATCCGCGCTTTCTATCTGGCGGTGGCGCCGGCGCTGTTCGGCGACATCTCGCACAAGCTGAAGGAGCACGGGCTGATCACGCCGAATTCGCGGATCGTGCTGGAAAAGCCGATCGGCCGCGATCTCGCTTCGGCGCGCGCGCTCAACGACCTGGTCGGCGACGATTTCCATGAAAGCCAGATTTTCCGCATCGACCACTATCTCGGCAAGGAGACGGTGCAGAATTTGATGGCGCTGCGCTTCGCCAACGCGCTCTACGAGCCGTTGTGGAATTCCGCCAATGTCGATCATGTGCAGATCACCGTGGCCGAGACGGTCGGCCTGGAAGACCGCGTCACCTATTACGACAAGGCTGGCGCGTTGCGCGACATGGTACAGAACCACATGCTGCAGCTGCTCTGCCTCGTCGCCATGGAGGCGCCGTCGTCGATGGACGCCGATGCCGTCCGTGACGAAAAACTGAAAGTGCTGCGGGCGCTGAAACGCATCAACGGCAACGAAGCGCCCAAGCACACGGTGCGTGGGCAATACCGTGCCGGCGCCTCGGCCGGCGGGCCGGTGAAGGGCTATGTCGAGGAACTCGGCAAGAACAGCAACACCGAGACCTTCGTTGCGCTCAAGGCCGAGATCGGCAACTGGCGCTGGGCCAGCGTGCCGTTCTACCTCCGCACCGGCAAGCGGCTGGCGACCCGCGTTTCGGAGATCGTTATCGAATTCAAGCCAATCCCGCATTCGATCTTCGGCGAGAGCGCCGGGCCGATCTCCGCCAACCAACTGGTCATCAGGCTGCAGCCCGACGAAGGCGTCAAGCAGTTCATCATGATCAAGGATCCGGGCCCGGGCGGCATGCGGCTGCGCCAGATCCCGCTCGACATGAGTTTTGCGCAATCCTTCGACGGCCGCGCGCCCGATGCCTATGAGCGGCTGATCATGGACGTCATCCGTGGCAACCAGACGCTGTTCATGCGCCGCGACGAGGTCGAGGCTGCGTGGAAATGGATCGACCCGATCCAGGACGCCTGGGAAAGCGGAAGGCAAGAGGCGCAAGGCTACACCGCAGGCACATGGGGCCCCTCGGCCTCGATTGCGCTGATCGAACGCGATGGGCGGACATGGCACGAGAGCAATTAGGCGGCGCCTACAACTGGCACGAATTTGCCGGACGCCAGGAGTTGGCGACAGCGCTTGCCGGCCACGTCGCCGGCCGCCTGTCAAAGGCGATCGCCGAGCGCGGCACGGCACTGCTTGCAGTCTCGGGCGGCACGACGCCGGCGAAATTCTTCGCGGCGCTTTCGACCGTTCCTATCGCCTGGGAAAAGGTGACGATAACATTGGTCGACGAGCGCTTCGTGCCGCCCTCGTCGCCGCGCTCCAATGCCGGTCTGGTTGCCGCCAACCTGCTGCAGAACGCGGCCGCCGCCGCGAATTTCGTGCCGCTCTACCACGCTGCGGCAACTATCGCGGGCGCAGCGGTCTCCGACAGTGAGACGCTGCAAGTGCTGCCCTGGCCCCTCGATGTTGTTGTGCTCGGCATGGGAACTGATGGCCACACCGCCTCGTTCTTTCCGGATGCCGACAACCTGGCAAGATTGCTCGATCCGTCGTCGCAAAGGATCGTGCTTCCGGTTCACGCGGCAAGCGCCGGCGAGCCGCGGCTGACGCTGTCACTGGCGCGGATCATCAATGCCGGCTTCATCGCGCTGCATATCGAGGGCGCGGAAAAACGCACCGCATTCGAGGCCGCGCTTGGAGTTGGAACACGAAAGCCCATTCGCGCCGTGCTCGATGCAACTCAAAAGCCCGTAGAGGTTTTCTGGGCACCCTGATCTCAACTTGGCTGCAGGTCCCGGCAACAGCCGGAAGGTGTTTGCGGGACCTCGCCTGAAAGGACCGACCGCCATGACCGCAAGACGCGACATCGAAGCCATCACCCAGCGCATCCGTGAGCGCTCCAGGCCCGGTCGCGAGGCTTATCTCGGCCGCATCGCCGAAGCCTCGAACCGCACCGCCAACCGGGCCGTGCTGTCCTGCGGCAACCTGGCCCATGGCTTTGCCGTGTGCAGTCCTTCCGAAAAGGTGGCGCTTGGCGGCGACCGGGTGCCGAACCTCGGCATTATCACCTCCTATAACGACATGCTGTCGGCGCATCAGCCTTTCGAGACGTTTCCGGCACTGATCAAGGACGCGGCCCGCGAGGCCGGCGGCATCGCCCAGGTGGCCGGCGGCGTGCCCGCGATGTGCGACGGCGTAACCCAGGGCCAGCCCGGAATGGAGCTGTCGCTGTTCTCGCGCGACGTGATCGCCATGGCCGCGGCGATCGGCCTGTCGCACAACATGTTCGATGCCGCCGTCTATCTCGGCGTCTGCGACAAGATCGTGCCGGGGCTGGTGATCGCGGCGCTGACCTTCGGTCATCTGCCGGCGGTCTTCATCCCGGCCGGGCCGATGACGACCGGCATTCCGAACGACGAAAAGGCCAAGATCCGCCAGCTCTATGCCGAGGGCAAGGCGGGGCGGGCCGAACTGCTCGAAGCCGAATCCAAATCCTATCACGGGCCGGGAACCTGCACTTTCTACGGCACCGCCAATTCCAACCAGATGCTGATGGAGATCATGGGCCTGCACACGCCTGGCGCCTCGTTCGTCAATCCGGGCACGCCGCTGCGCGACGCGCTGACCAGGGAAGCGACCAAGCGGGCGCTGGCGATCACAGCGCTCGGCAACGCCTACACGCCAGCCGGGCGGATGATCGATGAGCGCTCGATCGTCAACGGTATCGTCGGCCTGCACGCCACCGGCGGTTCGACCAACCACACCATCCATTTGATCGCCATGGCGGCGGCGGCCGGCATCGCCATTACCTGGCAGGATATTTCCGACATCTCGGAAGCGGTGCCGCTGCTGGCGCGGGTCTATCCGAACGGCCTTGCCGATGTGAACCACTTCCACGCCGCCGGCGGGCTCGGCTTCCTGATCCGCGAACTGCTCGACGCAGGCATTTTACATGAGGATGTGCAGACGGTGTGGGGCGAAGGGCTGCGCCCCTACGCGGTCGAGGCCAAGCTCGGCGCCGATGGCGGCGTCGTGCGCGAGGCCTCGCCGCGCCAGAGCGGCGACGAGAAGGTGCTGGCGCCGTTCAAGAAGGCGTTCCAGCCGAGCGGCGGGCTGAAAGTGCTTTCAGGCAATCTCGGCCACGCCGTCATCAAGACATCGGCGGTCAAGCCGGAGCGGCGCATCATCGAGGCACCGGCCAAGGTGTTCGACAGCCAGCAAGGGCTGAACGAGGCGTTCAAGGCGGGGTCGCTGACCGGCGACTTCATCGCCGTCATTCGGTTCCAGGGCCCGAAGGCCAACGGCATGCCGGAATTGCACCGGCTGACCACCGTGCTCGGCATCCTGCAGGACCGCGGCCAGCATGTGGCGCTGGTTACCGACGGGCGCATGTCGGGTGCCTCCGGCAAGGTGCCGGCGGCGATCCACGTGACGCCGGAAGCGGCGGAGGACGGGCCGATCGCCAGGATTCATGACGGCGATATTATCAGGCTCGACGCCGAGGCCGGAACGCTCGAGGTGCTGGTGCCGGCCGGCGATTTCGCACTGCGCCGGCCCGCGGACAGCGACCTCATAGGCAATGAATTCGGCTTCGGCCGGGAGCTCTTCGCCGGGTTCCGGCAGATGGTGGGCCGCGCCGACCATGGCGCGAGCGCCTTCGGCGTGGCGTGACTTTTTCGGCCATGAGGAAGAGCGGCTGGTGGCCGCTCTCCCTTGGATCTATTGAACCGTCAGCTCGGCTCGCGCGCCGGCCCTGACCGTTACCGCGCCTTCCTTCGAGCTGCTGTCCGACTTCTCCGAAACCACCGCGTAGTCGCCAACCGACAAGGTGGCCTGATACTTCTGGTCATAGGCGTAGCCGACCGACTTGCGGGTTCCATCGATGTTCTTCTTGGCCTCGAATATCTCGATCTTCGAGGCCCCTGGCGCGGTGATCGCCAGCACGCCGGCGTTCATGGCGATCTTCAGATCCTGATGTTCGCCAATTTTGACACTGAACGGCTGCTCGGCCACCGCGAGATCGACGGTCGCGACCATTACATAATCGTCGGGCGGCAGATCGAACTTGCTGTCGGGGCCGTAGGCATAGGTCACCTCCTGCCTGGTCCCGCCGATGTCCTTTTTCGCCTGGAACACCTTGAAGCCGACGCCAGAACCCTCGGCCTTGTCGCCACCGGCAGCATAGTAGGCGTTGGCGACGACATGCCCGACGCCGACGATGATATCCTTGTCGATGACCCTGCCGGCGGCAAGCGGGACCGTCTCGGTAACCACGCCCTGGCCGATCGTGACGGTCACCTTCTCGTCGCCGGCCGGCAGCACGACTTTCGTGTCGCCATAGTAGGTCGGCAGGGTGTCGACGCCTGGATAGGCGATCACGACCGCCGCGCCGCCGTCAACGTCCGCCCCTTCGCTTGGCCGCGGGTGGATAACCAGCGTGCCGGCATTCAACGTGAAGAGCGGCTTGGCGACCTGGCCAGGCTCGATCTTGATTTTCTGTTCGGCTTTGGCCTCGCCGGCGCGCGCGACGACGATATAGTCGCCCGCCTCCAGATTGCCCTTGTAGGCACCGTACTCAGTGGCGACGGGATCGCCGCGCGTGCCGTCGGAATTCGCCTTATAGATCTCCCAGGCATTGCCGTCGGTGACGGGATCGCCACCTTCGGCAAGCACGACGGTGGGCACGAAATTGGACTCCGCCGGCTGGGCAGGCGCCGGCTGGGGAGCAGGCTCCGGGGCGGCAGCCGGTTCAGGAGCGGATGGCGGCGGCGCAACGGTCTCGACGAGGGCGTCCTGCAATGCCTTTTCATCCGATGCTTCGATATATTTGCCGCCGGTGTTATCGGCCAGGCAGGCGACCTGCTTGCCTTCGGCAGCCGTCAGGCCAAAGCCGACGACATCGACGGTGAAGTCGATGCCGGCAGCCTCAAGCTCCTTGCCGAGCGCACAGGGATCGCCGCTGCATGTCTCGATGCCATCGGTGATGAGAACGACCGTCGCCTTGTCCTCGGTGTATTTCAATGCTTCCGCCGCTTGCTTGACAGCGGCGGTCAGCGGCGTCTTGCCCTGAAATTTCAAGCTGTCGGCCGCGGCTGAGATCGCACTTGCCGAGCCTGCCTGCGGCGGCACGATGAGTTCGATGTCGTCGCAACTGGCCTTCTCGCGATGGCCATAGGCCATGAGGCCGATTTCCTCATCGGCCGGGACCGATTGCAGCACGTTCCGCAGCGATTGACGGGCGATTTCGAGCTTGGGCTTGCCGTCGATCTGCGCCCACATCGAGCCGGAGGCATCGAGAATGACGATGACGCGATCGGCGGCGAAACCGAACCCCGTCGTCCAGAGCAACAGGGCCGCCGCAGCGACGCTCCGCACAAATCCCGCCATCAAAAATCTCCCCCGTCAGTCGCCGCCGCTCGGCGCCGGAACGCTATTTGACGCCGCGTCGCGACACAAGCCCGGACGGAGTACGAAGCTGCGTCGCCTCTCTGCCAAACCCTCAATAGGTCGTGCGGCGTTCCTCGGAAGGCGGCCGGCCGAATTGCAGCCGGTAGCTCTGGGCAAAATAGGAATGCGAGGTGAAGCCGGTGGCGATTGCCACGTCGAGGATCGGCATGTTGGTCTGGCGCAGCAATTCGCGCGCCCGCTCGAGCCTGAGCCGCATGTAATAGCGCCCGGGCGTCACACTGAGATGGCGCAGGAACAGGCGCTCGACCTGGCGCACCGACAGGCCCGCCGACTTGGCGAGCTGCACCGCCGACAGCGGCTCGTCGAGATGATCGGCCATCAGCTCGACGATGCGGCGAAGCTTCTCCGACTTGCCGGTCAGGTCGCGTTCCGGGCCGACGCGCTGGCGGTCCCCGGCCGAGCGAATGCGCTCATGCTGGAACTGGTTGGCGACGCCGTTGGCGAGGCTCGAGCCGAAATCACCGCGCACGATCTCCAGCATCAGGTCGATCGAGGTGGTGCCGCCGGCGCAGGTGTAGCGCTTGCGGTCGATCTCGAAGACGTTGCCGGTGCAGTTGATGTCCGGAAAGCGTTCGAGGAACCCGGCGCGGTTTTCCCAATGGATAGTGCAGCGATAGCCATCGAGCTGGCCTGCCTCGGCAAGCAGATAGGAGCCGACCGAAAGCGCGCCGAGCGCATTGCCGCGCCGACCCCAGCTGCGCAGCGCAGCCAGCACCTTGCTCTTGCCGGGAAATTCCGTCGTCAGCCCGACCGAGACGAAAAGGATATCGACCGGCGGCAGATCGACAACGGCGTAGTCGATCTTGAGCGGCAGGCCGTTGGAAGCCATGACGGCATCGCCGTCGGCCGACACCGTCGTCCAGCCATAGAAATCGCGGCCGAGCAGCCGGTTCGCCGACCGGAACGTGTCGATTGCCGCGGCCAGCGAGAACATGGAGAACTTGTCGACCAGCAGAAACCCGAACTGCCGGCCGCCCTGAACGGGATCATTGGTGACCGGCCGTTCTAAGGGAACAGTGAGGTTCGGCAAGGACGCTGCTCTCTGGTCAGAAGGAAGGCCGTTTCAACCCGGCTGCGAGGTAGGCGGAAGCTAGCGTGTTGGCCATCAGCATGGCAATGGTCATCGGCCCGACGCCGCCAGGCACCGGCGTGATGGCGCCGGCCGCCTTCGCTGCTTCGGCAAACTCGACATCGCCGACGAGGCGGGCCTTGCCTTCACTCTTTTCAGGTGCGGCGATGCGGTTAATGCCGACGTCGATGACGGTGGCGCCAGGCTTGACCCAGTCGCCGCGGACCATTTCAGGCCGGCCGACGGCTGCGACCAGAATATCGGCGGTGCGGGCAAGCGCCGGCAGGTCCCTGGTGCGGCTGTGTGCGATGGTGACCGTGCAGTTGGCGGCAAGCAGTAGATTCGCCATCGGTTTGCCGACGATGTTCGAGCGCCCGACGACGACCGCATTGAGGCCGGACAGATCCTTGCCGCGCACCCGTTCGATCAGCAGCATCGAGCCGGCCGGCGTGCAAGGCACGAAGGCGGTCTCGAGCTCGCCGGTGCCGAGCTTGCCGACATTGATGAAGTGGAAGCCGTCGACATCCTTCTCCGGCGCGATGGTCTGGATGACTTTGCCGGCATCGATATGGCCGGGAAGCGGAAGCTGCACCAGGATGCCGTTGATGGCCGGATCGGCGTTGAGCTGGCCGATGATCTTCAACAGGTCCGGCTCGGAGGTCTCGGCCGGCAGCGTGTGCTGAACCGAATGGAAGCCGCATTCCTTGGCGGTGCGGGATTTGGAGGCGACATAGACCTGGCTCGCCGGATCCTCGCCGACGATGACCACCGCGAGGCCGGGCTGCCGTCCGCCCTTTTCCGCCAGTTCGGCGACCAGGGCCTTGACCCGCCGCACCACGTCTTCGGCGACGCTTTTTCCGTCAATCAACTCAGCCATGAACCACCCTCGACGCCGATCGCCTAAGCCTGCCGCGTTAAAGCATCCCGCGGCGTACTCCAGATACCTTTTATGCATGTCGTTGCCCAGAACCATGCGCAGCCGGGCGGACATGCAGCGCGGCATTTTCACGAAAATCGAGCCGGGCAATCCCGTCAATGCGCCGTCCCATGCCGCTAACTCGAAACCGGCATGTTTTATTCGACGCTTAGAAATAGCGGCGCGTGCGGTTTTCGGTGAGCTCGCGAACCGCTTCGCGGAATTCACGCAGGCTGGCACGGATTTCCTCGATCTGGCTTTGCTGATCGGCGGCTTCCGAAACCTGATTTGCCTCCTTCGACCAGGCCTGAGTATAGGCTGAATGCTGCGGCGTGGGTTGCTGCGGATAAGGTGGCTGTCCGGCATAGAGCGGCTGTAGATCGAAGGCAGGCGGCATCGCTGCGCCGGAATTTGTCGCGGCGGAAGTCTCGCCGGACGCCATCTCCTCCGGCGCTCTGCCGGGCATGAGCCTGCGCAGCGCTGACAACACGGTACCGATCGGACCCCGACGCGCTGCCCGGTACGCTTTGTCCTCAGCGGGACCGGCATCGCGGCCGCCAACGGAGCCAGCGGGGTCGAACAATACATCGGCAGCTGCAGGCTCTTCCGTCAGTATGGTGGCGGCCTCCGGCCCATCAGGATGGAGCTGGCTTGTGCCGGCGGCTGCCAACAGGATCGGACTGGCACGCGCCTCGCGGCGCGACCGGGCGAGACGATGCCGTGTGGCGGCATCCTCGCGCCATGACGCGCCTGCACGGTCCTCTAGCGAAACCAGCGATGCTTCGTCCTCGTCGCGCACTGCCTCGACGAGCGACAGCAAGGACAGCTCGTTCCTCCGGTGTTGACGATTATCCCTGTAAGCCATGGTTCCTGGAGCTTTCCCCTAGGGCTGGGACGTAGCGACCGCCCACTGGTTAAGCGATGCTAAACAGGCATAGGAAATAAAAGGTTAATTTGGTCGGCTGAGAGACCTCGTTTCCCGCCTTAAGACAATGCCATCGAGTTCGTCGCCCGCGATTGGTCGATCACTCGAAAAATGGCGGGATGTCGGTTAGGGTTGGAGGCAGACGTTCCATTGTTCATGAAGTCGCCATCTTGAACACCGTCAGAATTCGGGGGAGGCTATCCGTATGATAACGCCAGACACTCCGTTTGCGCTGATGCTGGAGATGCACGCTGTGCTCTTCGGAGTTCCGGTGCTTAGTCTGCTGGCAGGGACCGCAATCCTTGCTTTGATACGCCCATGGCGCTTTTCTTCAGGGGCCGTGGCGGCTTGCAAGATGGCTATGGGAGTCGGCGTCGTTGCCGTGGCAGTTGTGCTTGGTTGGGGAGGATTTCTTGTCGGCTTTGGTGCGCTGTTGGAGAATCCAGGCTATCGCTCCCACCTCGTCTGCAATCCCTGTTTTTAGTCTGGGATGGGCCGAACCTGGCCGTCCAGAGTGATCGGGTCAGGACCGACCGAGCCCGATCAGGCGGCGAAAGCGGCGACATAACCCGGCCCCTGATCAAGGTCCGAGAGGGGCTTCCCCGTCCGCCCATGAACGTCTATGGCAAAGCCAACCTTTCGAATGGAGAGCTTCGATGACGATCAGGCTTGTTCTCGCCGGTTGCGGCAATATGGGCTACGCCATGCTCTCGGGCTGGCTGAAAGCCGGCAAGCTCGCTCCGGCTGCGGTGTTCGTGGTCGAGCCCAATGCCGAGTTGCGCAAGCGTGCCGAAGCACTGGGCTGCGCTGCTGCCGCGGATGCCGGCGTCGTCCCGGCGGACGCCGTGCCGGCCCTCGTCGTCCTTGCGGTCAAGCCACAGGTGATCCGCGACGTGACGGCTGGCTACATCCGCTTCAACGATGGCCGAACCACTTTCCTCAGCATCGCCGCCGGGACGCCGGTCGCCACGTTCGAAGGCATTCTCGGCGACCGCGCGCCGATCGTGCGCTGCATGCCCAACACGCCGGCGGCTATCGGCAAGGGCATGATGGTGGTGTTTTCCAACAGGCTGGTTTCCGAGGACACCAAACGCCTTGTCGCCGACCTGCTTTCGGCAAGCGGGCAAGTGGCCGGTATCGATGACGAGGGCCTGATGGATGCGGTGACGGCAGTCTCCGGATCCGGTCCAGCCTATATCTTCCATTTCATCGAAGCGCTGACCGTGGCCGCCGAGAAGGCTGGCCTGCCGACCAGGACTGCCAAGCTCTTGGCCATGCAGACGGTCTACGGCGCCGCATCGCTGGCCGCCGAAAGCGGCGAGGAGCCCGGCGTGCTCAGGCAGCAGGTGACCAGCCCCAACGGCACCACGGCTGCGGCCCTTGCAGTACTGATGGGCGAGGACCGGCTGACACGCCTGCTCACCGAGGCGGTGGAAGCGGCGCGGCTGCGGTCGGTAGAGCTGGGGAAGTAACAGCTGTCGAGGCGTGGGTCGGCCGTGCGTTTCAGGGGCAATAGCAAACGCTCTGTAGCGATCCTTCGCGCCCCCCTCTGTCCTGCCG
>NZ_JAMYPA010000025.1:0-78320 GCF_040320105.1 Mesorhizobium sp. M0778
TCAACTGGCCCGTCTGCTTCACTGCCATCGCGATTCCCTCAGACCGTCCACCTCAGAGAATCACAATCAGCGAATTACGCAACAGGCCCACAGGGGGAGAAGGGGACGCGCTCCTATCGCCGAGTCTGAAAATGCGCCGCTGCGGCGCATGGCCGGCGCCCGGACGTGCACATCCGTCTTGACGCAAGCCCGAACTGAGCCGCACAATCGCTCGCAGCAGGCGAAGGGAGGCCAGTCGCCTGCGGGAGGATATACCCATGACGGAAGCGATCAGGCTCTACTGGGGCCGGTTCGGACATGTTTCTGTCCTGAACGTCGCCAGCGACTTCGTCACCCATGCCCATGTCGAGGCGCATATCATCATCTGGCTGGAAGGCACGGCCGGCGAGATGACCATCGGCCGCGAGACGGTGCGGCTTGGACCGGGCACCGCCGCCGGCATCAATTCCTTCCAGCCGCACAGCCACGCTCTGTCCCGCGACGGCACGCCCGGCCTGTTCCTCGCCTTTTACATCGATCCGGACTGGGCTCGAAGGCGCCGCGAGCTGCCTTCCGCCGCGCCGCTGTTCTCCGCCCCGGCAATCACGCTCGAGCCTTGGCTGCACAAGGCAGCGGCTAACCTTCTCGACCATCTCAGCGACAATGAGAGCATCGACGACATCGCCAATTACGAAATCGAGCGCTTCATCGACAGCGTGCTCGATGCCGCCGACGCCTCCGCACCGCAGACGGTGCGCGCCCGCGTCAACACCATGCAGGATTTTCGCGTCCGCAAGGCGATCCAGCTGATGAAAGCCAATGTCTGCGAGCGCATCTGCTTCGACGACGTGGCGCGCAGCGTCGGCCTGTCGCGGCCGCATTTCTTCGCCCTGTTCAAGGAACAGACCAATCTGACGCCCAACGTCTATTGGAACACGCTGCGCATGGAGGAAGCGGTGCGGCAATTGCAGTGGTCGCAGGAGCCGCTGATCTCGGTCGCCTGCAATCTCGGCTTCACCACCCAGGGCAATTTCTCGCGCTTCTTCCGCGACCATGTCGGCGTTCCGCCGACGCTTTACCGCGAGGCGGCGCGGGCGATCAGCTGAGCGCCCGTTTTTCAGACTAATTGATAGGCGTTCAAGACGCATTGATAAGCGCCGCCGAGTCTGCCGCCCTACCCTCCCAAGCAGCTGATTTGCAAGGGAACGATCATATGGCGAAAGTCACCATCTCCAGCGTCATCGACGCGCCGGTCGAAAAGGTCTGGGCACGCATACGCGACTTCAACGGTCTGCCGACCTGGCATCCGCGCATGGTCGAAAGCCACATCGAGGACGGCAAGGACGCCGGCACGATCGGCTGCGTACGCAATTTCCAGCTCGCCAGCGGCGCCCGCCTCCGCGAAAAGCTGCTCGATTTCTCCGACGAGAATTTCCTCGTCAGCTACTCCATCCTGGAGACGCCGCAACCGCTTACCAACCACAAGGCGACGCTGCAGTTGCGGCGGGTGACCGACGGCGACCGCACCTATGCCGAATGGACCGCCAGCTTCGACGCCCCTCCCGAAGAAGCCGACAAGCTGGCCGAAGGCATGGGCGCCAACGTCTTCCAGGGCGGCTTCAACGCCCTGAAGGCCCATTTTGCCGGCAAGGTTGAACTGAATTGAGCTGACAACCAGGAGCGTTCCATGGCGCTTGCACTGCAGACTTTCCCGACGGTGAAGGACGCCGGCGCGGCGCTGAAGGCCGCCGGCACCCGCTATCTCGGTGGCGGCACACTGGTCGTGCGCGCCGCCAATGAAGGCGACGTGTCGATTTCCGGTTTCATCCGGTCGACCGAACCGGCGCTGTCGGTCATCCGCATTTCCGGTGGCGAGGTCCGCATCGGCGCTTCGGTGACCATGGCGGCGATCGCCCGTCACCCGGATCTCGCCCCGCTGGCCCACGCCGCGCGCGCCGTCGGCGGACCGGCGATCCGCAACATGGCGACAGTCGGCGGCAATCTCTTCGCGCCAACGCCTTACGGCGATTTCACCGTTGCACTGCTGGCTCTGGACGCAACCGTCAGCACCGGTGACGGCGAGCTGCCGATCGAAACCTTTCTCGCAAAGCGCGAGAGCAATGACGCCATCGTCACCGCGGTCGGCTTCACGCTTCCGAAGGAAGGCGGCTTTCGCTTCCTAAAAGTGTCGCGGGTCAAGCCAAAGGGCGTCGCGGTGCTGAGCATCGCCACCGTGCTGGAACAGGCACAGGACGGCACTGTCACGTCAGCGCGGATCGCGCTCGGCTGCATGGCCGACCGGCCGATCCGTGCCAGGGCGGCGGAGAAAGCCTTGATTGGCCGCAAACTCACCAGCGAGGGCATCGCGCCGGCACTGACCGCTGCCCGCGACGGCGCTTCGCCCCCAACCGATCCAATCGCCAGTGCCTGGTATCGCAACGAAGTCCTGCCGGTCCATCTCGGCCGGCTGCTGCTCGCCTGAAAGCCGATGGCGCATATGTCCGCCTGGCTGCGACGCAAGGAGTAAAAGATGGCAAAGGTCCCCGTTCAGTTCACGCTCAATGGCGCCGAAAAGGCCGAGTTCATCGACAGCGGCACGACGCTGCTTCACGCGCTGCGCGACAAGATCGGCGACACCTCGCCAAAAGGCGGCTGCCATCAAGGCACCTGCGGCGCCTGCACGGTCATCATCGATGGCGAGCTCAGGCTGTCCTGCCTGACGTTGGCCGAGACCTGCAACGGTGCGACCGTCACCACGACGTCGGGGCTTTCGGAAGGCGGCGTGCTGCATCCGCTGCAACGCGCTTTCCTCGATGCTTTCGCCACGCAATGCGGTTTCTGCACGCCGGGCATGATCATGGCCGCCAAGGTGCTGCTCGACCACACGCCGAACCCCAGCCGCGAGGACGTGGTCGAGGCGCTGTCGGGCAATATCTGCCGCTGCACCGGCTACGAGCCGATCATCCAGGCGGTGCTGACCGCCGCGCGCTCCAATTCGCAGAACGCGGCTTGAGAGGAGTTAAGAAAATGGAACTCCGCAAGAGCTATTTCGCCGATCAGCGCAAGGACGATCTGCACGAGATCGGCCAGCCGCGACCGCGTTCGGATTCACCCGGCCATGTCACTGGCAAGACCGCCTATTTCGCCGACCGCAATTTTCCCGGCATGCTGCACCTGAAGATGGTGCGCAGCCCGCACCATCACGCCCGCATACGCAGCATCGATACGTCCGAGGCGGAAAAGCATCCGGGTGTCGTCAAGGTGCTGACCGCCAAGGATGTGCCGCACAATGTCTACACCATCCTGATCCTGATCCAGATCGGGCCGGAGGACGAGACGGTGCTGGCTGACGGCAAGGTGCGCTGGAAGGGCGAGGCGGTGGTGGCGGTGCTGGCCGAGACCGAGCGCGCCGCGCAGGAAGCCGCCGCCAAGGTCAAGGTCGACTACGAGGTGCTGCCGGCCGTCTTCGACATGGAGGAAGCGCTGAAGCCCGACGCGCCGATCGTCAACGAGTATCACGGCCGGAACTATTACCTCTACGACAGCGGCGAATGCCGCAAGGTGCGCTTTGGCGATGTCGAGGCAGGCTTTGCCACAGCCGACCACGTGCTCGAACAGACCTATCAGTCCTCGCCGATCGAGCATGCGCCGACCGAGACGACCGGCTGCATCGTCGCACCGGAGAGCAACGACCGCTTCACCTGCTACACCAACACGCAGGCGATGTTCTTCACGCTCGACAACGCCTCGATCATCCTGCAGATGCCCGGCAACAAGCTGCATTTCGTCGGCGGCACCGTCGGCGGCGGTTTTGGCGGCAAGGTCGACGTCATCGTCGAGCCGATCGCCATCCTCGGCGCCAAACTAACCGGACGACCGGTTTGTTTTGTCTATAGCCGCGAGGAGGAGATGCAGATTTCCTCGCCGCGCGCCGCCGAGAAGGTCGTCATCAAGGACGGCGTCATGAACGACGGCCGCATCGTGGCGCGGAAAGTGACCGGCTACACCGATGCCGGCGCCTATTCGCGCCATTCGCCCTACGGCGCGCAGAAGGGCGCCGGGCATTATCCTGGCCCGTATACGATCCCGAATGTCTGGATCGACACCTACTGCGTCTACACCAACCGTACCCCGTCCTCGGCGATGCGCGGTTTCGGCGTCACCATCGGCGACTTCGCGCTGGAGGTGCAGATGGACAAGCTCGCCCGGCTGATCGGCATGGACCCTCTCGAATTCCGCTTCATCAACGCCTACCGCGACGGCGACATGAAGGCACACCGGCAGCCGACGGAGGGGGCGGCGCTGATCGAGTGCATGCAGGAAGCCTCGCGCGCCGCCAACTGGCCAGTGGCGGAGAAGTTCATGACGATGTCGTCTTACGCGAAGGGAGCTTGAGATGGCGATCAGGCGCGGACGCGGCGTCGCCGCGATCAATTATCCGACCGGCATGAATCTCGGCGGCGACCCGACGCAGGCGCTGGTGCATTCGACGCCCACCGGCAATTTCATGGTCACGCTCTCCAGCGTCGACCTGGGCCAGGGCATGAAGCAGATCATGGCACAGATCTGCGCCGAGACGATCGGCGTACCGACCGACCGCGTCGTCGTCGACACCGCCGACACCGACACCGGCCCGCACTGCATGGGCACCTTCGCCTCGCGCGGCACGCATCGGGCCGGCAATGCGGTCATCCAGGCCGCCAGGGAAGCCCGCCAGGTGATGCTGGAAGTGGCGGCCGAGGAACTTGAGGTAAACGCCTCGGACCTCGAGACCGATGGCGAGGGCAACATCCTGGTCAAGGGCGCGCCGCAAAGATCGATCTCGATCTTCGATGTCGCGCTGTCGGCGCATTTCAAGCGCGGCCGTTCGATTTCCGGCCGCGGCATGTTTTTGATCCCCCGCTCCTATCCGGAGAAAGAGACCGGAGCGATGAAGCCGTCTACCTGCTACGCCCATGCCTGCACGGTGGCGGAGGTCGAGGTCGACGACGAGACCGGCGAGGTCACCGTGCTGACGGTAAAGAACGTGTTTGAGATCGGCCGCGCGCTGAACCCGAAAATGGTCGAGCAGCAACTCGTCGGCGGCTCATGGATGGGCATCAGCCATGCGCTCTACGAAACGACCGAGCCCTATTATCCCAACCGCGACCATGGCGGCACCGACTTCAACCAATATCTGATGCCGGGTCCTGGCGATCTCGCGCAAACCGAGATCATCGTGCTGGAACGGCCCTCGGCCGACGGGCCGTATGGCGCCAAGGGGCCGGGCGAAATGTGCGCCAACCCGCAGATCCCGGCGGTTGCCAATGCCGTCTTCGACGCTGTCGGTGTGCGCATCGATACGCTGCCGATCACGCCGGAGCGCATCCTGCGGGCGCTGAAGGCGCAAGCCCCGAACTGAGTGCTGAAAATGCCCAAGAGAAGCGCTGAGACAGTCGCGACCTCGCCTGAGGCGGTGGCGTCGCGCCTCGCCGCCTCGCGCTATCTCGCCGATGAAAGCCTGGCCACCGCCATCTTCCTGGCGATCAGGCTGGGAAAGCCGCTGCTGCTCGAAGGCGCACCCGGCGTCGGCAAGACGGAAGCTGCGAAGGCGATTGCCGAGGTGCTCGGGCGCGACCTGGTGCGGCTGCAATGCTACGAGGGCATCGACGCCGCACATGCGCTCTACGAATGGAATTACCAGCGCCAGTTGCTCGCCATCCGCCATGCCGGTGAGCACGAGGTCGACATCTACGACGACCGCTTTCTCATCGCGCGGCCGCTGCTGCAGGTGCTGAAAGCGCCGGAAAAGCGCGTGCTGCTGGTCGACGAAATCGACCGTTCCGACCATGAATTCGAAGCGCTGCTGCTGGAGTTCCTGTCCGATTTCCAGATCAGCATTCCCGAGCGCGGCACCATTCGCGCGACTGCGCAGCCGATCGTCATCCTGACCTCGAACCGCACCCGTGAGCTTGCCGAAGCGCTGCGGCGGCGCTGCGTCTACCACTGGATCACCTATCCCGACGCCGGGCGCGAAGCCGAGATCATCATGCTGCGCGCCGGCGACGTCGCCGAGGCCACGGCGCGCGCCGTGGCTGCCGCAGTGCGCGACATTCGCGCCCGCCCGCTGGCGAAGCCGCCCGGCATCGCCGAAGCGGTCGAATGGGCGAACGCCGCGACGATCCTCGAAAAAGGCGGCAGTCCGTGGCCGGAAGCGTTTCGCCGCGCCATTGGCGTGCTGATCAAGGACGAGGAGGACCTTTCCTGCATCGCGCCCGAGCTCGGCAAGATTGTCGAGGAGGCGCTGGCGTGAGCCCCGCGGCTCTGCCTCGAGGGGCGACGCCCTTACTCGGCTTCGGCCGGCTGCTGCGCCGCTATGGCTTTTCAGTGGCGCCCGAGCAGGTCTCCGGCTTCATGCAAGCGGTGACGCTGCTTGGGCCGCGCTCGATGGCCGACATCCGCGAAGCGGCGCTCGCCACGCTGGCGCCGCCGCCCGACCGCCGCGACGAATTCGAGGCGCATTTTCGGAGCCATTTCTATGGCAGCACCGCGGCAGTGGTCGGAGGCGAGGCCGACGAGGAAACCCGCATCAAGGATGACGGCGAAACCAGCGAACAAGAAATCGAGGTGGTCCGCCAGGAGCAAGGCGGCGAACTGTCTTCGGCCAGCGAACAGTTGAGCGTCCGCGAATTCAGCCGCGATAGCGACGGGCTTGCCGCCTTCCGCCGCAAGCTCGCCACCGCTTTGCCCGCCCGCCGCTCCTTCCGCACGGTGCGCACGCATGCGCGCGGCAAGCTCGACCTGCGCCGCTCGCTGCGCGAAATCGTCAGTGCCGACGGCGATATCCCCTCGCCGCTGCTGCGCCGGCGGCAGACAGTGCCACGCAAGCTACTCATCCTGATCGACGTGTCGGGCTCGATGAAGCTCTACACCTCAGACTATCTCAAGCTGGCGCATGCGGCCGTGCAAGGCGCCGACCGGGCGGAGGTCTTCACTTTCGGCACACGACTGACCCGTATCACCTCGGCGCTGCGCATTCGCGACCGCGACCAGGCGCTGGCCCGCGCCGCTGCCCAGGTCGACGACTGGGACGGCGGCACCCGCATGGGACCGACACTGCTTGCCTTCCTCTCGGTGCCGCGTTTTTCGGCCTTTGCGCGCGGGGCGGCGATCGTCATCCTGTCGGATGCGCTGGAGCGCGGCGATCATGCCGAGCTGGAGACGGCGATGCGCCGGCTGAGCGCCCGCGCCTTTCGGCTTTCGCTGGCGACGCCGTTGGCCGGCGATCCACGCTTTCGGCCGGCGACGGCAGCGCTTCGCGCCATCCTGCCGGTGCTCGACGATCTCGTCGACGGTTCGTCGATCGCCGGCCTCACCGATTTCATCCTGTCGCTCGCCCGCCCCGCTCCGGCGGCCGCGGCAATCTGGAAGAGGGTTTCATGATGCAGAAGGCGATCGACGCGCATTTCCACATCTGGCGCCAAAAGGACCAGCCATGGCTGGTCGGGCCGATGGTGCCGCGCATCTTCGGTCCATATGAGCCGATCCGCCGCGACTATCCGATCGAGGAATTCCTCGCCGACCAGCAAGGTTCGGGTGTCGAGAAGGCGGTCTATGTGCAGACCAACTGGGCGAAGGAGGATTTCGAAAAAGAGGTCGCCTTCCTGCAGAAGACCGCGGAAGAAACCGGCTGGCCGCACGCCATCGTCGGCTATGCCGACATGACCGTGGACGATGTGCGCCCTCAGATCGACCGGCTGAAAAAATATCCGCTGCTACGCGGCGTGCGCATGCAACTGCACTGGCACGAAATGCCGGCCTTCCGCTTTGCTGCCTCGGCCGATCAGGTCATCGACCCGAAGGTGCGGGCCAATGTGGCGCGTCTGAAGGACTACGGCTTGTCCTTCGACCTGCAGCTTTTCCCCGCCCAGATGAGAGACGGGTTGACGCTGGTCGGCGACAACCCCGAGACGAATTTCATCCTCACCCACGCCGGCATGCTGACCGACATGGAGCCAGAGACCACCGAGGCCTGGAAAGCCGGCCTGCGCACGCTGTCAGCGGCCCCCAACCTCTATGCAAAACTGTCCGGCCTCGGCACCTTCGTCCACCGCAACGACCCGGCGCTGATCAGCTATATCGTCGACAATGCCATCGACATCCTCGGCAGCGACCATTTGATGTTCGGCTCGAACTTCCCGATCGAGAAACTGTGGACCAGCCACGCCGAGCTGATCAAGGCGCACCGGGAAGCGGTGGGCAAGCACGGCGCGGCCGCCGAGGCCGATATCTTCTGGAACACGGCGGAGCGGGTTTATCGGCCGGTGTAGCGCGCATTCCCTTCTCCCCTTGTTGTGGAGAAAGTGGATCGGCGCGCAGCGCCGAGACGGATGAGGGGTGTTGGAAGGAACGCGGCGGTGGAAATACAGGCAATTTGAAGCACTTACGTCTTCAAGCTAGCAATCCTTCCGGCACCCCTCATCCGAGCGAGCTTCGCTCGGCCACCTTTTCCCACAAGGGGAGAAGGGAAGGCGCCACGCCTCACCGCACCTCGAACTGCGGATCGACCGGGATCTGCATCGCAGTGACCATCTGGTTGGTCTGCCCCGCCAGTCCGATGATCGACACCAGCTCGCCATGTTGCGCTTCGGTCATGCCCTTGGCGCGGGCTGCCGCCGTGTGCGAGTGGACGCAGTAGGAGCAGCCATTGGCGGTCGAGACGGCGATGTAGATCATCTCCTTGGTCAGCGGGTCGATGACGCTGTCCGCGACCATCACCGCCTTGAGCTGTTCCCACACCCGCTTCAGCGAGACCGGATCATTGGCCAGCCCGCGCCAGAAATTATTGACGAAATCGGATTTGCGCGTCGCGCGGATGTCGTCGAACACGGCCTTCACAGCGGGAATCGCCTCGACCTCGGCATCGGTCAGAAGTCTTGTGGTGGCCATGGGCAGGCTCCTTTCGGTTTGAATCGATGAGAGAGGTCGTTGAATCGGCTTGGTAGCGAATGCGGCTAACTTGCTCTGGTGATTCACGTTTTGCAGGCCGGCCCAGAACCCTGGAAATGCAGAGGCCCTCACCGTCGTCATCCTGGGGTCTGCGCCGCGTCGCTGCGCTCCTTGCTTCGCCCCTCGATGACGAATGGACTGGTGACTCCGCCAATTGTCGAAGTACGCATCGCCTGGAACCTAATGAACCGCCGCATACATGATCTTCTCCTCCGTCGCCTCGGCCGGCGAGAACTCCTCGACGATGCGGCCTTGCCGGCAGACCAGGATGCGGTCGGACAGGTTCATGATCTCCGGCAGGTAGGACGAGATGACGACGACGGCCAGGCCCTCATCGGCCAGCCGGTTGATGATCTGGTGGATTTCGGCGATCGCACCGACATCGACGCCGCGCGTCGGCTCGTCGAAGATGACGATGCGCGGCTTCTGCACCAGCCCCTTGCCGATCACCACCTTCTGCTGGTTGCCGCCCGAGAGCTCGACCACCCGCGCATTGTCGTTGATCGCCTTGACGTTCAGCGTCTTGGTCCATTCGGCCGACAGCGCCCGCATCTCCTGCGCATTGATCACCCAGCCCTTTTCCCGCCCGGCCGCCAAAAAGCCGCCGAACAGGTTCTCGGCAACGTCCATGGTCTCGAAAATCCCCTCGCTCTTGCGGTCTTCGGTGACATAGACGATGCCGTCCGCCACCGCCTCGCTCGGAACGAGATAGCGCACCGGCCGGTCGTCCAGCTCGATGGTGCCGCCGCGCAGGAAGTCGCGCTTGTAGATGCCGGAAACGATCTTGAACGTCTCGGTGCGACCCGAGCCGATCAGCCCGAACACCCCGGTGATCTGGCCCTCGAAGATCGAGAAGGAATTGTTGCGCACGACATTGCTCATCGAGATGTCCTGCACCGACAGCACCTTCTTGCCGGCCTTGCGCAGCTTGGCCTCGTCGCGCTGGCTATAGAGCTGCCCCGACAGCGTGCGCCCGACCATGGCGGCGACGATCCTGTCGCGATCGAAGGCGGCTGTGTCGTCGGTGATCACCAGTTCGCCGTCGCGCAGAATGGTGATGCGGTCGGCGACATCAAGCGCCTCTTCGAGCGCATGGCTGATGAAGACGATCGACACACCCCTTGCCTTGAGCCGGCGGATCAGCGCGAAGAAGTGCCGCTTCTCCTCCGGCGTCAGCGTCGCCGTCGGCTCGTCGAAGATGATGATCTCGGCATTGTGGTGGACGGCGCGCGCGATCTCGACCATCTGCCGTTTGGCCGCGCCCAGCGTCGCCACCATGGCGTTCGGGTCGACGGGAAAGTTCAACGACTGCAGGAATTGCTGCGCTGAAATGTAGGTGCCGCGCAGCCGGTTGAGAAAGCTTTCCGTGCCGAGATAAAGGTTCTGCGCCACCGTCATCGACGGCACCAGGCTGGTCTCCTGGAACACCATGGCGATACCGGCTTGAAGGGCCGCATGCGGCGAGGCGTAGGCGATCTCCTGCCCGTTGTGGAACATCTTTCCCGAGGTCGCGTCGACGACGCCGGCGATGATCTTGGTCAGCGTCGATTTTCCCGCGCCATTCTCGCCGAGCAGCGCGTGGATCTCGCCCTTGCGCAGCTCGAAGCTGACATTCTTCACCGCGGGCACGCCGCGATAGGTCTTGGTCACGTTCTCCAGGCGGACGATCGGTTCCATCAGCGATGTCCTCCTGGACCCAAGTCGATGGCCAGCAGGCAATCGCCGCCTTTCGAGGCAATGAACAGGCGACCGTCTTTCTCCGCCACGCTGCAGATGCCGTGGCGCGTGCCGTTGGCGCGGCTGTGCAGGCTGAATTGCGGCCGCATCTCCCGGTCGAGCCTGACCACCAGGCCGTAGGAGCGGCTCGGCGACCATGGCTTGTGAATGCCCATGGTGCGAATGCCGCCGCATTGCAGCGGCTCGAGGAAGCTGCGGTTGGAGGCAAGTGCCGGCGCGATCCAGTGCTGCGGCGGCACTTGCGCCAGCATGTCGTTTCGATAGTGCGTTTCCTGCAGCACGAATTCGATCAGCCGGTTGCGGGGCGCAAACAGCGCCAGCCAGGCACCGCCACCGGCGGCAGGCGACAGGCGCGAGGGATAGCCAGGCAGATGCGCCAGCACCGTCGAGCGGCTGCCTGTCGCGCTATCGAAGCGGACGAGTTGGTGCCGCCAGCTCTCGCTGACCAACACATCCTTGCCGGTTGGATACAGCCCATAGGGAAAGGCGATGTCACCGGCGAGCTTGCGGAATTCGCTGCCTGCCGGATCGCGCTTCCACAGCGAACCGGAAGCGCCCTTCTTCATCAGATCCGCGGCCCATTGCGACGGCGCGTGGTGGGCCGAGCCATTGGCCAGCCAAAGCGTGCCATCTTCTGCGTAGGCGAGCGCTGTGATGCAGCGGATCTCGGCCGGCAGGGAAGCGTCCTTGCCTGCGATCAACAGCCTGCCGCTTTCGAGCCCGACCGTCAGTTCGCCGGCGGGCGAGCGCGCGAGCGCGATGACCGGGGACGGAAATGTCTCGACTATCGTCGGCGCGGCACCGGCGGTGACCGCGTAGACGGCATTGGCACTGGAAACCAGCAGCCGGCCGTCGGCGACCAGCAGATTATCGGGCTCGGGCAGTTCGGCGAAGGCCGCAACATCGTCCAGCAGCGTATTCGGCCTGAAGGCGCCATCGAGCGGCGGGATGGTCACCGCCTTGCCGCGAAAGATGTCGAGGATCGGGTCCAGCATCATGGCTTCGCTCCCCAATAGGAAGCGGGGCTGGTCCAGTTCGGGTCGGCACCGGCAATCCGGTAGCGGCCGATCCGATTGTTGAGGATGCCGCCGACGAACAGATAGCCTTTGTGCTCGCGCATCGAGGTGACCATCGGATGCGCGGCGCCCGACAGGTCGCCCATCGCTTCGACGATGCCGCCCTTCTCGTTGAATTTGACCACACCGCCGGTGTTGATGTTGGGGAACAGCCATTCGTCCTGCGGCAGCCGGCGCGTCATGCGCTTGCGCATGTCGGGATGGCGCAGCGACAGGTCGAAGCTCGGCGTGCGCATGCCGAGCCAGGCCATCCAGTAGTTGCCGTCGGAGGCGCGGTTGATGTTGTCGGGGTAGCCCGGCATGTCGCGGATGACGCATTCGGCGGTGCCTGCTTTCGGCCCTTCCAGCCAGTAGCGGTGCACGCGGCAGGCCCAGCTTTCGGCAAAGAACAGCGACTTGCCGTCATGCGCCATGCACACGCCGTTGGTGTAGCGGTAGCCGTCGAGCAATGTCTTCGTCGAAGCGTCCTTCGGGTCATAGACGAGCAGCCGCCCAGTGGCGCGGTTCTCGATCGAGTCCAGCGCCCAGTCGTGCGCGTCATAGCGCTTGGTGGAATCGGTGAAGTAGATGCGGCCGTCCGGCGCGATGTCGCAATCATTGGGATCGCGCAGCCGCGCATCGTCGACGATCGAAGTCCAGGAGCGCGACGTTTCCGCCGAAAGCCGCTTCACCTCCCGCTCCGGCGAGACCGAATAAAGGCCCATGGCGCCGACGCAGCTGATCAGATTGCCTGTTTTGTCGAAGGCCAGGCCGAGCGGAAAGCCGCCAATATGGGCAAAGACCTCCGAGTGTTTGTAGTCCGGCGCAAAGAAACGGACGATCTCGCCATGCCTGGTGCCGCAATAGAGATGGTCGTCGCGGTCGAGGATGACGTCTTCCGGCCCTTCCAACTCGCCGAGCCCGATATGGTCAGCCTCCGACAGCCGGTTGTCGAGCTCGTAAGGGGTGCCGGAGCCCGGTGCCGCCGACTGCGTTGCCCCCATCTTCAAATAGACCGGTGCCACATAGACCTCGTCCAGCACCTTGTGGCGGTTCTTTAGCCAGCGAATGTCGATGGTGACGGCAACTGCCAGCATGATGCCCAGCACCATCTGGTTGGTGCCGGTGCCATAGCCCAGCCGGATCAGCCCGTTGGTCATCGTCAGCACGATGATCGCGCCCATCAGCCCCTTGATCACCGAGCCGCGGCCGCCGCCCAGGCTGACGCCGCCGACGACCGCTGCCGTCAAAGCCATGACCTCGAGATTGAGGCCTGTGCCCGGCCCTGCCCCGCTCAGCCGGCAGGCGATGAGGAAGCCGCCGAGCGAAGCGCAGAAGCCGGAGAACACATAGGTCATGAACACGGTGCGGCGCACGCGGATGCCGGCATTGTGGGCCGATCGCCGCGACCCGCCCACCGCCTGCACATGCCAGCCGGGCCGCGAGCGCGTCAGCGCGACATGGGTAATGATCGCCAGGATAATCGCTGCCCACACCGCAACCGAAAGGCCCCAGAAGGTGTCGTCGCCAATGAAGTCCAGCACATCCGATGTGGCATCGGAAAGCTGGACGTCGGCGGCATAGGTGGTGACCAGTATGTCGAACAGCGCCCGCCCGAAAATGAAGGTGACCAGTGTCGTCAGGAAAGCGCGCAGCCTGAAATAGCCGATCAGATAGCCATTGATCGCGCCGAACAGCAGCCCGGTGGCGATCGAGGCGGCCAGCGCCAGCCATACCGATTGTTCGAGGATGAAAAAGACGAACACGGCGGAAAAGCAGGACAGCGCGAAGATCGAGCCGACCGAAAGGTCGATGCCGCCGCCGAGCATGACCACCGTCATGCCGGTGACGACCAGCGAAAATTCGCCGAGCTGGCGGGTCGATTCCTGCAGCGACATCGGCTTGAAGAAGCCGGGAATGATCGAACCGAACACGCTGAGCGTCGCCACCAGCGCCAGGAACGGAATGGCGTTATCAGTCCAGCGTTTGCTTAGGATCTCGCCGACAAGGTGGTCGGGCACGAGATTGTAGCGCCAGGATTGAAGGCGTTCGCGAAAGGACATCGGTTGCTGCTGCCACTCAAGAGAGAAAGAGGCGGCCGAACAAGGTCCGGCCACCTCGTCGATGCTTGCAACGGACCCGCGGTTTACTTGGCCGCAGCTTGGGCTTGCAGTGCTTTCAAGTCCCAGCAGCTGTCTGGCTTGAGGTCGGCCTTGGTCGTCGCCTTCTCCAGCGTGTAGATGTAGGTGTGCGAGGTGCCGGCTGGCTGGCCACTCTGCAGCAGGAACTTGATGACGGCGTTCATGTCGCCCGACTGGCGGGCAAGGTCGGTCATCACCACCGCGCCATAGGTGCCGTCCTGCAGCTTGTCGCAGTCGGCAGTCTTTTCGCCGCCGCCGGTGGTGACCAGAAAGACTTTGCCCTCGAGCTTGGCATCGCGGATCGCAGCAGATGCGCCCGTCGCGTCGCCGTCCCAGAAATCGATGATGGCGCAGATGTCGGGGTTCTGCTGCAGCATCGTCGTCGTCACGTTGCGCGAGGTCGTCGCATCCCAGTTCGAGTCAGGCTTGGCCACGACCTTGAAGTCGGGGTTCTTATCCAGCACCTTCATGATGCCGGCATACTGGTAGAGGCTCGACGAGTTGGCCTGGTCGCCCTGCACCAGCCCGATCTTCTTGGAGGAGTTCGGCCCACAACCCTTTATCGCCGCTTCAGCTTCGAGTTGCCCGAGCCGATCCCAGTCGCTGCCGACAAAGGCATCGGCCGGGAAGTTCGCCGGATTGTCGACCAGCAGGACATAGGTGCCGGCGGCCTGCGCCTTCTTCATCAGCTTGGCATAGGAGTTGAGGTCCGGCGAATGGATGATCAGCACGTCCGGCCTGGTGTCAGACGAAATAGCGTCGGTTATCGCCTGCGCGCCGGCATCGACCACCCAGTTCGGGTCACGCGTCTCGAACACGCCGCCCCAGGCCTCGACCTCGGTCTTCAGGTAATGCGCCCAGCCCTGTGCCAGATCGAAGCCCATCGCCATCGGCACCAGCATCACACGCTTGCCCTTGAGCGCTTGCGAATAGGCGCCCGGACCCGGATCTTCGGCGGCAAAGCTTGGCGCCACGAATGCGGAGACGGCAAGCGCTGCCGCGGCGGCCATAAATGTCCTGATGATTTTCATGTCACATCCTCTGGTTTGGTTATTGTCGTTCGCGGTCGGCCCCAACCGTACGCGTCAGTCTAGATGTCGCCTTGCTGCGCGGTCTGCTCGTCGCGCGGATTGATGAACCCATCGACGATGATCGCCGCCAGCAGGATCGCGGCCTTGATCAGGTTCTGATAGAGCAGCGGAATGTCGATGATGGTCATCGCGTTGAGCAGGATGCCGATCAGCGCGGCACCCACCAGCACGTTGCGCACCCCGCCCCGCCCGCCCGACAGACCGATGCCGCCGATCACCGCCACCAGCACGATGTCGTAGAGCAGCGTGGAATTGACGATGCGGGTGTTGATCGAATGCAGGCTGGCGGCGGTGAGCAAGCCGGCAATCAGCGAGACCAAGGCCGACAACACGTAGCGCAGCACCAGCATCGGGCGCACTGGAATGCCGATAGTGCGCGCCGCAACCGGGTTGTCGCCGGCGAAATAGACGTAGCGGCCCCATTTGGTGTAGCGCAGGAACAGGAAAAAGGCGAAAGCCAGCCCGGCGAAGACAAAAACCTCGACCGGGATGTCGAGGAACCGAAGCCCGCCCAGAAGCTCGACCCAATGGCCGGGCGGCACCGGCACGGCGTCCTGTGTGATCAATTGTGAGCGCACATAGCCGAAGACGAAGGACGCGGTCGCCAGCGTCACGAAGATCGCCGGAACCTCGGCGTAGGCGACCAAAATGCCGTTCAAAAGCCCGATGGCGAGAACGCCGGCGAGCACATAGGCGAAGGCCAGCCCGTCGGACATTCCCGAACTCAGCAATTGCAGATACCAAGCGACCGACATCGCCATGATCGCCACCGCCGACAGATCGATGCCCCTGCCGATAATGACGACCGCCATGCCGAGCGCCAATATGCCCAGCACCGAGACCGAGCGCACGATGGCAACAAGATTGTTCGAGTTGATAAAACCAGGCAGTCCGATGGCGGCGGCAATGAACAGCACGACCGCGATGGCAAAGACAATGCCCTCCTGGTTCAGGCTTCTCCAGTTTAGCCAGCCGGTCGCGTTCATTGCCCGCTTTCACCCGCGATGGCTACGCCCTGCTCCCTCTGCGGCCATCGAACGAAAGCTAATCGGCTCAAGACCAATCCGTCAAATGAATCCGCGCATTGCAGGCCGGCTTGCGAGGAAATTCCGCGGTTGGACGCACCGATTGCGAGGCTGGCGCAATGCCTGGAACTCAAGCACTTTTGCAATTGATCGTGCCGATCGAAGCGCTGGCAAAGGTTTGCTCCCGGACGAGCGGAGCAGGCAGAATTTATGTCCGCGCTCGCCGCGCAGCTTCTGCGTCAAATCCGCAAAACATGGCCCGAGACCTCGGCGCCGGCGGCCTTCGGCAACGCCAGAAAGCGGAACGAGGCGACGAGCCCGATTGCGCCGATCGCCAGGAAGGCAAGTCGGAAGTCGACGAGATCGAGCGCCGCAGCGCCCCTGGCGATCTGCGACAGGTTGAGCAGCGCCGCCGCGACCGCCACGCCGAACAGCATCGCCACCTGCTGCAGCATGCTGGACAACGTCGCCGCCGAGCTACGCTGCGGTGAGGCCACATCGGCGAAGGCCAGTGTGTTGAGCGCGGTGAACTGCATCGAACGCGACAGTCCGGCGATCAGCATCAGCACCACCACCAACGCTTTCGGCGTCTGCGGCGTAAGCGCCGCGCAGGCCATGATCGACAAAGAGGCGATCACTCCGTTGACGATCAGCACCGAACGGAAGCCGAACCGCCTCAGCGTCGGCGTCGTCACCGCCTTCATACCGAGATTGCCGAGGAAATAGGCCAGGACCATCATGCCAGCATCGACCGGGCTCAGGCCGAAGCCAACCTGGAACCAAAGCGGCAGCAGGAACGGCGTGGCGTTGATGGCGATGCGGAAAATCGTGCCGGCCGACAGCGTCGAGATGGCAAAGGTCTGCACCTTGAAAGCTGTGAGATCGAGCAGCGGATGGTTGGCGCGTCGCAGATGCCGCACCGCCAGCCAGCCGACCAAAATGCCCGTGGCGAGCAGTGCCACGGTCGGCAAGGCACCCTCTTCCGGATGCGCGATGCGCTCGAGGCCATAGAGCATCGCGGCGAGCCCCACCGAGGTCAGCAGGAAGCCCGGCCAGTCGAGCGGCTTGGCCCCGGCTTCGCGGTCGCCGGGAATGAAGCGGGCGACCAGCGCCAAACCGACGACCCCAAGGGGAATGTTGATGAAGAAATTCCAGTGCCAGGAGACATAGGTGGTGATGAAGCCGCCAAGCACCGGCCCGACCACCGGCGCAAACAGCGCCGGCCAGGTGATCAGCGCCGTAGCATTGAGAATGCTCGGACTTCGGCGCATTGCGCAGCACCAGGATGCGGCCGACCGGCGTCATCAGCGCGCTGCCCACGCCCTGCACCGCGCGCGCGGCAACGAATTCGGCCAGGTTCTGCGAAATGCCGCAGGCGAGCGAGGCCAGCGTGAACAGGGCGATCGCCACGAGGAAGATGTTGCGCGCGCCGAACCGGTCCGCGAGCCAGCCGGACAGCGGCACGAACACCGCCATGGTCAGCATATAAACGGTGATGCCGATGCTCATCGCCACCGCCGGCACGCCGAAGGATTCTCCCATCTGCGGCAGCGATGTCGAGATGATGGTCGAATCCAGAAGCTGCATGAAGAAGGCGACGGCGACGATCAGCGCCACCCGCCGGGCTTGCCGCGCCGCCGGCGCGGTTTCGGGTAAGGCTTTGTTTTCGGGAATGGCGGTCATGCGCAGAACTGTCCGAAGGGGAATCTTCTCCCGCCTCATCGGCAACCGCACAAATGTCCGGCAAAACCGATGACGCACCGGTTTCAACTGCATTTGGCCGATGCCGTCCAGACATGGACCAACAAACTTTCGTGTGACATCGCAGCCGGCTATGCGATGACCTGGCCCTGCCGCCGAACCGGCGTTTTTACGATCCGCGATGGCGCTTCGCGCTGTTGCCGGTGTGTCTCATGCGGCTTCGATCTTCTCCAGGAACAGGCTGAGCTGGTCCGGATCCATGTGCACGACGTGCCTGTCTTCGGGATACGCCATACTGTTCACATCAGCGACATATTCGGAAAAGGCGGCGATGCGTTCGGCCTGCAGGCGGTCGTATTCGGCGGCGAAGTTGCGATAGACCTTGGAATGGCGCGGCATGTGGCCACGGTTCTGGCCGAGGATATCGTCTGCGAACAGGTATTGCGCATCGCAGCCGGTGCCCGCCCCCATCGATAGCATGATCAGCGAAGTGCGTTCCGAAATCGCCTTGGCCACCTCGACTGGCACCACCTCGATCTCGGCGCCGATCGCGCCGGCGGCCTCCAGTTGCTTCACCGCCTCGAACACCTGCATGGCGGTATCGGCGGTCTTGCCGACGGCCTTGAAGCCGCCGGTCCAGGTGGCGCGTGACGGGATGAGGCCGACATGCCCGATCACCGGAATTGCATCGTCGGCCATCCGTTTGATGGTGGCGTAGCCGGCGCTGCAATAGACCGCATCGGCGCTGGCCTTGTAGAGCCGGAACGCCCAGCGGACAAAATCATCCGCGGTGCCGATCTCGAAGAAATTCTCGCCCGGCATGGTGAACAGGCTGGGTGCCGCATCGCGGTATTGCGGATTGAGCACCAGCTCCGGCGGCACCGAGACGATATCGACGCCGGCGCGTTCGGCGGCCTCGGCCTCGTCCATCGTCAGCACGCGCAGCATGGTCAGCTGCCGCTTGCCCTTCATGGCGCGCAGGTCGGCGACGGTCGGTCTTTTCCGGCTCATGGATTTTGGTCCCCTTTGCTACGTGACAGAAGGCCGGTCAGGCGATCTGGATCATCACCTTGCCAGCTTCGACCTTGACTGGATAGGTCGCGAGATTGACGCAAACGGGAGCGCCCTTCGCCTGGCCGGTCTTGTAATTGAAGCGGCCATTGTGCTTGGGGCATTCGATGATGTCGTCCATGACAAGCCCGTCGGCCAGATGAGCCTGTTCATGCGTACAAAACCCGTCGGTGGCGAAGAATTCATCGTCCGGCGAACGGTAGATCGCGAAGGTGCGGCCGCCATGGTCGAAGCGGATGACATCTTCCTCTTCGACATCGTCCACGGCGCACGCTTCGACCCAATCGGCCATCTCTGCTTCTCCTGAAATTTCTGCGTTGCGCTCGTGCAGTGCCTACTCAGCCGCTGCCGACATGTTCACTTCGTGGAACTCGCCACGATAGGGCCGTGCCGTTGGCGGCAGTTCGCGCTTAAGGAAATAATCCTCGTATTTGAGCTGCCTGAGCAGGACCGGCCAGACCTCGCGATAGGCATGCCATATCGACGGGTTCGCCTCGGGCAGATCGTGCTTGATCAGTTCATGCAGCCTGGGCAGCGCGTGATACGGTACCATCGGGAACATGTGATGCTCGACGTGGTAGTTCATGTTCCAGTAGATGAACCGGCTGATCGGATTCATGTAGACGGTCCTGGTGTTGAGCCGGTGGTCGACGACGTTGTCGGCCAGACCGATATGCTGCAGCAGGCCGGTCAGCACCATGTGCCAGGTGCCGTAGAGGCGCGGCACGCCGATGAGCACCACCGGTATCCACGACCGCATGAACACGGCGAGCGCGATCGTCGCGATGTAGATCGCGATATGCCAGCGCGCCGCGATGACGGCCTTGTGCTGTTCCATCTCGGGAACGTAGCTTTTCTCGTCGGGCGTCAGCTTGCCGAACGCCTGGCGTACCAGCGCCGGAAGCGAATAGCGAAAATCGAGGATGCCGGTGAAAGCCAGCGCGGCACGCAGCAGGTCCGGCGGGCGCATCACGGCGATCTCGGCGTCGCGGCCGACGATGATCGTGTCCGTATGGTGCCGGGCATGGCTCCAGCGCCAGGTCACCGGATTGCGCATCAGCATGAAGCTGGCGATCTGGTAGACGACATCGTTCATCCAGCGCGTGCGGAAAGCCGTGCCGTGGCCGCATTCGTGCCAACGCGAGTCGCTGGAGGAGCCGTAGAGCACGCCGTAGACGAAGAAGAACGGCACGCACCACCAGGTGCCCCAGAAATAGATGGCGCCGGCGGCGGAGCCGAGGATGGCGATGATCCAGATGATCGTGTCGCGGATCGCCGGGCCGTCTGAGCGCTGCATCAACTCCTTGATCGCCTTGCGGGGGACATCGGTGTGGTACCACTCCGCCGAGGCCAGTCCCGTCTCGATCGCCCTGCGCGTGCTTTCGCCGACCAGGCTGTAATCGCGCTTTACCGTGCCAGCCATTGTGACCTCCAATTCCAGCTCGGCCGCGAACCCTCCCCGCTCCGGCCGGGACCAGCCTCCCAACTGGTGTCTCGTATCGTCCTAGCCATTATCACGACCTGCCTCCAAGAACAGGAAAACGGCCCGACGGCTGGGGATAATCCTGCTGCGGCTGCCTGGCGATTGCCGCGATCCGGCTCTCGGCGGCGGCGACCTCGCCGGCGCCGTCGAGAACCCGGAACACCGCATCGTACGAGCGGCTCTCGCCGTGCTCCAGCCAGATCATCTCGCCGCGTTCGCGCGCCGCCAGATTTCCCAGCACATGATGCGTCGACGGCTCGATGCCAAGCGCGTACTGTCCAGCCTGGAAATTCTGCCATTGGTAGGTGCAGGGCAATTGGTCCTTGCGCGTGACCACCTCGAACCCGAGGCCGAGCCTATCGTTGACCACCGCCACCGGGACTTCGCCGGTGCTGCCAGCGCCGAGCTCGTGCTGCCAGACCTGTTCGCTGAAACGCGGCTGCGGCGCCGGGACCGTGCGATAGCCGACCTTTTGCGCCTCATAACGCTCGCCGGCATGCCCGGCCCAAACGACATCCCTTATCGGCGCCAGATAGCGCGCGCCCTCGTCAAGCACCGGATGGCTGACATTGATGTGGTAGAAAAACATATGCGGTGTTCGGTTGAAACCGTGATTGACGACACGGTCCGAAAGCCGGATCTCGTTGCCGCCGACATCGGCCTCGATCCGCCGCAATAGATGCAGATCCTCGCCGAATACAGTCGATTGCTGGACGATGCCTTCGGCCCACAACACGCAGCGGTCGCCGTCCCAGGTCTCGCCGTAGCCACTCAGCCGCGCCGGGATGGTGCTGATGCGGCCATGCAGCGAATGGCGCACCGTCTTCTTCGGCGGATAGTTGTAGGTGTCGGCGGGTACCTCGTTCATGAACAATATATGGTCGAGGCCGCAGGTCAGTAGAAGGCCGGAAAACGACCGCGCCCAGGCCAGCCCGTCCTCGCCTTCATACTCGTGCAGGCCGGGATTGCGAAAGCCGCTCGGCGAATGCCAGCCGATCGCCTGGCCCTTGAAGTCGCAATCGGCGATATCGAGCGCCCGGTCGACCAGCGCGGTGAAGCGCAGGCCCGAGCCGGTGCGGAATTCGAGCATGCGGATGCCGCGCTCGACGCCGTCGCCAAGCGTCATCAGTCGCACGCCGGCGAACTGCGACAGCATGCCCGAGCGTTCCGAGACCTGCCGGCGCGACAGCGTCTTGCCGTAAAGCTCTACCATGTGACGGCCAGTTCCTTCACTTTGCTCCCGTCCTTCACTTGGCTCTCGTCTCCTTGAGCAGGGCCGACATGTCGGCGCCGGTGATGATACTTTCCACGGTCAGCAGGTCGGTGTCGGCGACCGTCTGCTCGGCGACGATCTCGCCGCGCCGCATGACGATGATGCGGTCGGCGACCTGGAAGACGTGATGGATGTTGTGGGTGATCAAAAGCACCGAGTGACCGGCGTCGCGCACTTCCTTGACGAAGCGCAGCACGCCGTGCGTTTCCTCGACGCCGAGATTGTTGGTCGGCTCGTCGAGGATGATGACCTTGGCGGCGAATTGCATGGCGCGCGAGATGGCGATCGACTGGCGTTCGCCGCCCGACAGCGTGCTGACCAGCGCATCGGCGTCGAGCTTCTTCGAGATGCCGACGCGCTTCAAAAGAGCCGAGGCGGCATCGCGCAATTGCGCGAGATCGAGCGGCGCGAACACACCCAGCCATTTGAGGTTGACCGGCTCGCGGCCGAGGAAAAGATTGCGCGCGATGCTGAGGTCCGGTGCCAGCGAGGTGTCCTGGTGGATGGTCTCGATGCCGAGATCCATCGCATCGCGCGTCGAGCGGATGGAGACCTTCTGGCCGCGCACATAGATGTCGCCGCGGTCGACCGGAAACACCCCGGAGATCGCCTTGATCAACGTCGATTTGCCGGCGCCGTTGTCGCCGAGCAAGGCCACCACTTCGCCCTCGTTGAGCGTGAAGGAGGCGCTCTTCAGGGCGCGGACGCTGCCGAAGGACTTTTGCAGGTTGTGCAGCCGAAGCACTTCCATGGTCAGCTCCTGGCGGCGTTCTTCTGCAGCAAAGCGTGCAGAATGAGCATGGCAAGGATGATGACGCCGACGAAGATGTTGTAGGCGAGCCCAGGCACGCCGATCAGCACGATGCCGTTGCGGATGCTGCGCAGCATCAGCGCGCCGACGATGGTGCCGAAAATGGTGCCTCGCCCACCGGTCAGCGCGGTGCCGCCGACCACCACCATGGCGATCACTTCGAGCTCGTAGCCGGTGCCTGCCACCGGCGAGGCGGCAGAAATGCGGAAGGCGCTGATCATGCCGGCGAGACCGGCCAGCACCGAGGTCAGGATGAACAGCCAGATCTTGACCGCATCGGCCGGCACACCACGCGCCACGGCGGCGTTACGGTTCGAGCCGATGGCGCTGATCCAGTTGCCGAGCTTGGCGTAGCGCAGCACATAGATCGCCAGTAGCGACAGGCCGATGAACCACCACAGCGAGGTATAGAAACGGAACGTTCCGATATTGAAGCTGCCGGCCAGCAGCGTCACGAAGAACCCTGGCTGGTCCCAGGACTTCAGCGGAAAGCCTTGGGTGATGTAGAGGGCCGCGCCTCGCACCACCAGCAGCATCGACAGCGTCACCAGGAAGGAGGAGATGCCGATCTTGGTGACGATCAGCCCGTTGATCGCACCGATCGCTATGCAGAGCAGCAGGCCGGCCAGCAGCGCCACGCCAATATCCACCCCGCCGTTCTGCACCAGCAGCATGACGACAACCGGCGCCAGTCCGAACACAGCACCGATCGAAAGGTCGAACTCGCCCGCCGTCAGAAGCAGCGTCATGCCGAGCGCGATGATGCCGAGCTCGGGCAGGAACGCCATCATGTTGGAGATGTTGAGCGGCGACAGGAAGTTCGCATCGGCGATCGCGAACACCGCCAGCAGGACGATCAGGATGACGAGCGACGAGAACTGCGGCGAGCGGATCAGGCTCGACCTGCGTTTGGCACGCGGCATTTCCTCTTCTGCGGCAATTGTCATGACAGCTCGAACCATACGCCAGGGTGAGGCCCGCCGCCTGCGCGGCGAGCGTCAGTTCCAATCACTTGTTGTAGAGTTTCAGGATCGGTTCGACGCTCGAGGCGTCGTAGAGGCTGAAAGTGTGGATGTCGTAGCCGATCGGTTCGCCGGCGGCGGCCAACCCGAGCAGCGCCACCGGCATGAAGCCCTGCGCCGACGGGAACTGCCAGGCAGCCGCGTTGACGAAACCGGCCTTGACGGACTCGGCCGTTTCCTTCGAATTGCCCCAGCCGACGACCGGAATCTTGCCGGCCGGCACGCCGGCGCCATCGAACACCCGCTTGACGCTGGCCGCGACGGAATCGCCGAGCGCGATGATTGCCGGCGGATTGTTGGCCACCATGTAGTCCGTCATCTTGGCGATGATGCCGGCCGGATCGGTGCCGCAATCGACCACGTCATATTTGATGCCGAGCGGATCGAAGACGCTGGCAATGCCTTCGGTCTCGAGCTGCTGGTAGCTGGCACCCGGCACTTCGACCGGCAGGAACACCTTGTCGCCCTGCTTCACCATTTTGTGGTCGACCAGATATTTCGCCCAGATGACACCGGCTTCCCTAAGGTCGGCGCCGACATAGGCTTGCCGGCCGGTTGCCGGATCGTCGGTGTTGAAGAACACGATCGGGATGCCGGCCGCCTTCGCTGCCTTGACCTCCTCGGTCCACAGGCCGGGCTGCGCCGAAGTCGTGGCGATGCCGTCCGGCTTGGCGGCGAGTGCCGAGTTGAAGGCTTCCTTCTGCGCCGCCATGTCGCCGCCGCTGAACGAGATCTTGCAGGTCACCTTGAGCTGGTCGCAGGCCTTGGTCGCGCCGGCATTCCAGTCGATCCAGAAGGCATCCGACGGGCCGCCATGCGACAACAGGTAGAACGTCTTCGGGGCGTCCTGCGCCACCGCCGGAGTACCCAGCGTTGCACCGGCTAGAACCGTCGCGGCAGCCGCGATTTTCAACGCGAATTTCAACATTTCTCTTCCTCCCTTGTTTCGTAGCCGAACCGCGCCATCACAGTCCGTTGGCGCGGAATTTCCCATCGAGGAATTTCTTGGCGCGCGGCACGTCGTCTTCCGAAAGATGCTCGATGATGACCGGGATGTTCGGGTGCTTTTCGGCCAGCCGCTTGAGATAAAGGTCGTAGTTCAGCGAACCGAGGCCGGGCGCCGGCAGCTCGATCTCACCGACGCCGCGGAAAGTGTGGCTCTCCAGCGCGTCCTCGTCGCCAATGTCTGCGTGCTTCTCCGACTTGTCGCCGCCGGAACGCTTGACGTCCTTGGCGTGGGCGATCTCGATCTTGTCGGTCAGCGTGTCGAACACCTGGTTCAGGATCTGATCCATCCGGTCGATATTGTGGGTTTCGAAATAGTTGGTCGGGTCCATCAACAGGCCGAGGCCTGGGTGGTCGACCTGCGCGAACATCCTCACCGTCTCCTCGACCGAGCCGACGACATTGTTGACATAGGTTTCGAGCAGGAAGACCGCGCCGTGGTCATAGGCCGTCTGGGCAAGGTCGGCGATGACCTTGCGGCATTCCTCGAACCCTTCCTCGGTCTTGTTCTTCGGGTGATGCACCCAGTCGGATTCGGTGTTGTAGGTACCCGTTTCCGAGATCACGTAAGGGGTGCCGAAATGGCGCGCGTTGCGGATGATCTCCTTCAAATAGCCGACGCGCCTCTCGCGCTCGCCCATATCCGGATGGATGATGTTGGTGTAGCCCGACACACAGCAGATCGGCAGATTGTGGTCGCGGAACGTATCGCGGACGGTCTTGGCCTTGTCCTTGGTGATCTGCCCGGACGACAGGTCGATATCCCTGAAATGCAGGTCGAGCTGCACGGTGT
Organism: Mesorhizobium sp. M0778; assembly: GCF_040320105.1. Classification (NCBI taxonomy): domain Bacteria; kingdom Pseudomonadati; phylum Pseudomonadota; class Alphaproteobacteria; order Hyphomicrobiales; family Phyllobacteriaceae; genus Mesorhizobium; species Mesorhizobium sp. M0778. The sequence goes on from NZ_JAMYPA010000025.1 coordinate 25,176, forward strand.
TGAAATCGAGCGCACGGATCTTCTGCGCGGTTTCCTTGAGGCCATACGGGAAATAACCCGTGAAAATACCTGCCTGCATCATGGTGTGAATTCCTCCCTGTAAGTGATTCAGTCAGTTGATATTTCGGAAAGCTTGACCGTCCGGCCTTTGTCGATCGAGCGGTAGCCGGCTTCGACCAGCGCCATGGTCTTGACATTGTCCGCGACGGACAGCGCTGGCGGCTCGCCCGTCTTAACCGCGTGCTGAAGCTGCTCCATGACGCCGATGAAAGCATGCGGGAACCACATCGTGTCCCAGCTGGGTGTCACCCATTGACCATCGGTGGTCTCGGTCGAGGCGTAGGTCAGCGTCGACGCAGCGCCCGTCGGCCAGCCGATGGTGCCTTTGGCGACACCCTTGGTGCCGTCCACGCGCCAGTTGATGTGCTGGTCGTCCTGGTAGCCCTCCTGGCGCGGACCGGACCAGACATCCTCCAGCGATACGGCAAGCACGCCGGACGGGAACCGCAGCGTCGACACGATGATGCCGTCCGAATGATCAAAGCGGGTGCGCGGATCCTTGCGGGTCAGGGTGGTGATCTCCAGGGGATCGCCGAACAGGAAGCGCAGTACGTCGAGATGGTGGACGCTCATATTGGCGAGCGTCAGCCGGTCATAGTCCTCGAGGAAGGTCTGCCAGTGCGGGATCGCATGCATGTCGATCTGGGCGAAGACGATGTCGCCCAGCGCGCCGCTGTCGATGATCTGCTTCAAGACGCGCATCGACTGGTCGTAACGCATGTTCTGGTTGACCGAGAGGATCTTGCCGGCCTTGGCCGCCTCGTCGCGCAGTTTGACGGCTTCATCGAGCGACAGCGCCAGTGGCTTCTGCGCCAGGATCGCCTTGATATGTGCTTGGTTCAGCGCATGGCGGATCAGCGCCGGCTGCTGGTCCGGCGGAAAGGCAAGATCGATGATCTCGACGTTCTTGTCCTCGATGAGTTGTTCCGGCGTGTTGTGGACGGTCGGGATATCCCAGCGCTTGGCGACCTTCTCGGCGCTGGCCTTGGTGCGCGAGGCGATCGCCACCACCGGAAAACCGGCTTCCTTGTAGGCGGCAAGGTGACATTCGGCCATGATCATACCGGCGCCGACGCAGCCGATCCTGTATTCCCTGGTGCGGACTTTAACGTCCGGCTCGAAGCCGTTGCCCGCTATTTCTTCGCTTGCCATATGTTCCTCCCGAAGCTCGTTTCTTGCAGCCGCCGTCATCTTGCCAGCGCTTCCCCGCTTTGCCCGAAATAATGCACCCTGCCCGGCTCGCAGGATATCGCCACCATCGCGTCCGGCCTGATGTCCGGCTGGCCGCGCAACAGCGCCCGCAGGCGCGCCTGCCCGGCGGCGAGCGTCACCACGGTGTAGCCGCCGAGCGGCTCGACCTCGAACACTCGCGCCGGGCGGCCCGCGCCCCCGTCCGAGATTCCATCCGACCAGGCCTTGACCTTGATGTCTTCCGGCCTGAGCCCGATCTCGACGGCATCGGCCGGCGCCGCCTTGTCCGCGATGCGGATCGTGCCTTCGGCCGCCTCCACGCCTTCCGCGCCGTGCACCGACTTCAATATGTTCATCATCGGCGAGCCGAGCAGCCGCGCCACATAGGTGCTGGCCGGCCGGTCATAGATCTCGGCCGGCGCGCCGATCTGCCTGATCTTGCCGCTCTCCAGTATGGCCATGCGGTCGGCGACCGACATCGCCTCTTCCTGGTCGTGCGTGACATAGATCAGCGTCTTGCCGAGCTCGCGCTGGATGCGCTTGAGCTCGACGCGCGTCTCCTCGCGCAGCCGGGCGTCGAGCGCCGAGATCGGATCGTCCATCAAATAGGCAGCCGGATCACGCACCAGCGCGCGGGCGATCGCGACGCGCTGCCGCTCACCGCCGGAAAGCTGCGCCGGCGGTTTGTGCAGGATATGTCTGATATGCAGCTTGGCCGCGACATCGGCGACGCGTTTTTCGATCTCGGCTTCTGCCACCTTCCGCTCGACCAAAGGAAAACGGATGTTGTCGCGCGCGCTCATATGCGGGAACAGCGCCAGATTCTGGAACACCATGGCGACATTGCGCTCCGCCGGCGACACCGTGTTGACCGGCTTGCCGCCAATCAGGATCTCGCCCGTGTCCGGGGTTTCCAGCCCGAGCACCAGACGGAGTATCGTCGACTTGCCCGACAGCGGCGGCCCGAAGAAGCAGAAGAACTCGTTGTCGTTGACCGCGAACGAGGCATCGTCGACAGCCAGCGTGCCGCCATAGCGTTTTGTCACATTACGGAAAACGATATCGGCCATCTCAACCTGCTCTCAACGCAAGGCCGGTAGCGGCGTCGAAGACGCGCACCGCCTCCGCCGCAGGCGCGACGACGGCTGTCTGCCCGATCGCCAGCCCGACATCATTGTCGAACACCGCCTTCACCGCGGTCTCTCCCTCGCCAAGATGGATGATGGTGCGCGCGCCGATCCGCTCGACGAAACTCACCGGCATGCAGAGGCCACGGCCGCTTTCGGCCAGCGTCACCTGCTCCGGTCGAAAGCCATAAAACACCTCGCCGCGCATCCGGCTGGCGGCATCGGCGATCTCGACCGGCAGCGGCGGCGTCGCCCCGAGTGGGCCAAGATCGACGACCAGGCCACGGTCACTTTCCGCCAACCAGCCCTTGAGCAGGTTCATGCCCGGCGCACCGATGAAGCGGGCGACGAAGACGTTGGCCGGGTTGTTGTAGACTTCCAGTGGCGTGCCGACCTGCTGCAGCACGCCGTGGTCCATCACCGCGATGCGGTCGGCCATGGTCATCGCTTCGAGCTGATCGTGGGTGACGTAGACCATGGTCTGCCGGAACTGCCGCTGCAGTTGCTTCAATTCGGTCCGCATCACCGCCCGGAAGGCGGCGTCGACATTGGACAGTGGCTCGTCGAGCAGGAAGATCGCCGGCTCCATGATCGCCGAACGGCCAATCGCCACCCGCTGCAATATGTTGACCGAAAGCCGGTCGGCCTTGCGGTCGAGCAGCGGCGTCAGCTGCAGCATCTCGGCAATGGCGCCGACGCGGCGGTCGATCTCGGCCTTTGGTGCGCCGCGCATTTTCGGGCCGTAGGCGAGGTTCTGCCGCACGCTCATATGAGTGAAGATCGCATAGTTCTGGAAGACGAAGCCGACGCCGCGCCGCCCCATCGGCACGCCGGCCATGTCGCGTTCGCCGAACAGGATCTTGCCGCTGGTCGGCTCTTCCATGCCGGCGATCATGTTCATCGTCGTCGACTTGCCGCAGCCGGACGGCCCGAGCAGCGCCATGAACTCGCCGTCGGCAATGGCCAGATCCATCGTCTGCAGCGCAGTGAAGTCGCCAAATTTCTTGACAAGGTTTTGCAGATGGATCGTGCTCATGCCGCCACCTCGCGTACCCGGGCCATGCGTTTCATGGCAAACACAGCGGCGATGGACAGCACGATCAATATGGCCAGCGCGATTGCCGCCACATAGCCCCAGATCAGGTCCTGCGTGGTGAGCTTGTAGATGTAAACGGAGATGGTTTCGGTAGCGACCCCGGGACCGCCGCCGGTCATGATGTAGAGGGTGTCGAATATTTTGAAGTTCTCGATCACCCGGATCGCCAGCGCAATGATGATGATCGTCTTCATCTTCGGCAGCACGATGGTGACGAAGCGCTGCCAGGGGTTGGCGCCGAGCAGCGTCGCCGCCTTGATCTGGTCCTCCGGCACGCCGACCAGGCCGGCAAGCAGGATCAGGAACATTAGCGGCGTCCACTGCCAGATGTCGGCGACCATCACCGCGATCAGCGCCAGCGTCGGATCCGAGAGCCAGGCGATGGTGACGGGAAAGCCTGACATCGCCGACAGGATGTCGTTGACCGGGCCGCCCGACTGAAACAGCATGAAGAACATGTAGCCGGCCACCGCCGGCACCACCATCATCGGCATCAAGAGGATCGAATAGAAGATCCGCTTGCCGGGAAACTCGTCGGCAAACAGCGTCGCCAGCGCGAGGCCGAGCAGGAACTCCGCCGGCACGCAGACGATCATGACGATGGCCGTGCGCTTCAGCGCGCTCCAGAAGCGCGCGTCCGCGGCAAGGTCGGTGTAATTGGCGAAACTGTTCCACATCGACCAGGCATTCCACCAGCCGGTGCCCGACAGCGGCGACCAGTCGGTCAGGCTGATGTAGAGCTGCATCAGCAGCGGGAAGACGGCGATGAACAGCACCAGGATCTGCGCCGGCAGGGTCAGCCGGAATCCGAGCCGCGCGCCCTCGTCCGGCAACACCGACGCCGCCTTGGAGGCTTGCATGTCGCCCTCCGAAATCGTGGCTGTCACCGAGCTCATTGCTTGAGCGCCCCGAAGGTCAGCCCGCGCACCAGATGACGCTGGATGGCGATGCCCATGATCACCGGCGGCACCGCGGCGATCAGGCCGAGAGCTGCCTTGGCGCCGTAGAGCTGTCCGGTCATCGAGGAGGACAGCGAGGCCATGTAGACCGGGACCGTGACCCATTCGCGCGTCGTCAGAAGCAGCGCAATCAGATAGTCCGACCAGTTGAGGATGAAGACGAACAGCGCGGCACTGGCCAGCGGCGCCCGCATCATCGGCAGCGTGATGCGGGTGAAGACGCGCCACCGCGAACAGCCCTCGACCAGTGCCGCCTCCTCGATCTCGCGCGGCATGTCGTCGAAGAAGGTCTTCATCAGCCAGAAGGCGAAAGGCAGCGTGACGATGCCGTAGATCAGCGACAGCCCCCACCAGCTGTCGGTGAAGTTGAGGAAGGCCCACATGATCATCACCGGGGTCATGACCGCCATCGGCGGAAACAGGCGAAGCTGGATCAGCGCCAGCGGCAGGTTCTGGCCCGAGTTGAAGCGCGACAGCCCGTAGGCCGCCGCTGTGCCCGCCGACATGGCGATCGCCGTGCCGAACGTGGCCGACAGCAGCGACGACAGGATCGGCTTCAAAGCTGTGCGGTCGAGCGCGACGATAAGATTGTTGGTCGATTCACCGAAGACGAAGCGGAAATTGCTGAGTGTCGGGTTCTTCGGCCACCAGGTCAGGTCGGCGCCGGTCGCCGACCATTCGGCGATCGGCTTGAACGCCATCGACATCATCCACAGGATCGGCACCAGCGTCACCGCCATTGCCGCAAAGATCGCGGCATAGCGGAATATCTCGAAAGGAACTGAACGCTTCATCTTGCGGCTTTGCTGGGTCCTTCGTTATCGAGGGGAAGAGCAATCACTCCTCCCCTCTTTGGTAAGATCCGGGAGGATCAGGCGATCGGATCGAGAACGGTGGGCCAGGCCTCCTTGTTGGTCTTGATGGCTTCGAGAAGCTTCTCCTCGCCGGTGCGGCGGGCAATCTTCTTCCACTCGGCCTCGGTGTCGGCCATCGCCTGCTCTGCTGTCTTGGCCTTGGTCAGCGCGGCGACGAGGTTCTCGTCCAGCGCATTGTGGAAGGCGGTGGCGCCGGGATAGTTGATGGTGGGCACGGTGCGGGCGACCGTCTCGCGCACCACGTCCATGTGGTAAGCATGATAGGTCTGGCGGACCAGCGGATCGGAGAAATCCGACAGCCGGAACGGATCGAAGTAACCGCCCGGGTTGGCGGTCATCCACGCATAGATGCGACTAGATCCCAGCCATTGCAGGAACAGGTAGCAGGCCTCCGGGTTCTTGGCCTGCGAAGACACCGACGCCGACAGATTGAGCCACAGCACCGAACGGCTGACCAGCTTGCCGTCGATCTCGCGGCCGGGCGGCAGCATCGAGCCGATCTTGCCGGTGACAGCTGAATCCTTGTTGCCGGCATTATCGAGGAATTTCGGCAGATTGGAGAAGGCGCAGGTCATGGCCGCACCGCCCTTTGCGAAATTGCCGTACTGCTCCGGCCAGCCCCAGGAGATCGCATCCGGCGAATGGTGCGCAAGCGACGCGATGTACTCGCTGGTCGCCGCAATACCTTGCTCCGAATTGATCAGCGGCTTGCCGGTATCGTCGAACAAGAACTGATTGGGCGAAGCCATTGAGACATAACGCTGATACCAGTTGGTATAGCCCCAGCCCTGGTTGCGCAGATCGGTCGAGCCGAACAGGCCCTTGTCCGGGCGCTGGAAGAAGGCTGCGATCTCGTCATGCTGCTTCCAGGTCTTCGGCGCCGCCAGTTCATAGTCGTATTTGTCGGAGAAGGCCTTCTTCTCGGCTGCGTCGCCGAACAGATCGGTGCGGTAGACCCAGGTCTGGAAGTCGCCATCCAGCGACACGCCATAGGTCGAGCCGCGATACTGATTGAGCAGCGAGACGCCCTTGGCGCCATTGACATAGCCGCGCTCGGGATCGTCCCATTCCGGCTTGTACTGCGCGACGAAGTCGTCGAGCTTGAGGATGCCCCCGGTTTCGGCGAGGTCGCCAAGACGGTTCCATTCGACCGCGTAGATGTCATACGCCCCACCCTTGGTGGAGATGTCCTGCATCGTCTTGGTGAATTCCTGGCCATTCGGCACACCGACGATCTCGAGCGGAATACCGGTTTCCTTCTCCCAGAGATCCTTGATCGACGGCGCACCGGCCGGAAACGGCTGTGTCAATTGGCCGATCGAACCATCGGACAGGCCAAGCACGATCTTGGCCGGCGCCTTGCCGGCGCCCTTCATCGCCTTGGCCGCCTCAATGGCGCGGCCCTCGGGCGTGTCGGCGCCATATTGATAGCGCTCCGAGCCGTCGAAGCCCGTCGGGCCACCGATCATGCCGGGCGCCAGGGCATCGGCCGCATAGGCACGGCTTGGGCGAATGAATTTCGGTGCGATACCTGCGGCAGCAACAAGGACTGCCGCCTTTCCACCGGACGCCAGCAAACGGCGCCGCGACACGCGGATCAAATTCGACATTGGAACTCCTCCCTCAGGGCCTTGTTCCTCCACGGCCCTTATGATGGATATTGACGGCACTATACGAAGCCTGTCAACATCATAAATAATCAAGACGCCTCATAACATCTCATGGGAGGGGACGAATGGCGTGTATCAAGGCACTCACACTGAAGCCGGTGCTTGAATTTGAGGGAGCCAGGCTGCCCACCTCCCCGCTTTGGTCCGTTTCGGCATTTTGGTGTAGCGCGGCAGCTTGCGTATCGGCCAAGGCTGGTTACATCATTTCCCATCAGAATCGCGGCTGGCGATGAAGCTGCCGCTTCGACAGCGGACCCATGAAATGCGTAATCTCGATGCGCCCTTGGCGCATTTTGGAATGAGGTGATCGACAGTGCGGTCCACCCTGACAGACATAGCCCGGGAAGCCGGCGTTTCCGCCGCCACGGTCGACCGTGTGCTCAACAACCGCGCCGGGGTCAGGGCGCGCACCCGCGAGGTCGTGCTCGAAACGGCGCAACGGCTTGGCTATATCGCTGAAAATTCGAATAATCCGAACTCGCGCAACGCGATACCTGGTGAGGTTATACGGCTCGATTTCGCCCTGCCCGCCGGCACCAATTCCTTCATCAAGATGCTGCACCGCCAGATCGAGGCGCAGGCGCAGTCGCGGCCGGACCTCGACGTCCGCGTCGCCACTATCGAAGGCTTCAATCCGGACCGGCTTGCCCGTCTGCTGCAGGAACTGCACGGGCAGACGCAAGGCGTCGGTGTGATCGCGCTCGACCATCCGACGGTCCGCGAGGCGATCCGCTCGCTTTCGGCCAGCGGCGTCAAGGTCGTCACCATCGCTTCCGACATCCTGCATGTGCCGAGGGTTGCCTATATCGGCATCGACAACCGCGCCGCCGGCCGGCTCGCCGGCTACCTGCTCAACCGCTTCATGGGCGCGGAGCGTCCGGGCAAGGTCGCGCTGTTCGCCGGTTCGCTCTCCTACCGCGGCCACGAAGAGCGCGAGATGGGCTTCCGCCACATACTGACGGAAGAATCGCCCAATCTGCAGATCGTCGAGATGCGCGAAATGCTCGACGATCGGGAAAAGGCCTATTCGGAGGCTTCCGCCCTGCTGGACCGGCACCCGGATCTGGCCGCCATCTACAATGTCGGCGCCGGCAACACCGGCATCGCCCGCGCGCTAAGGGAACGCGGGCGTGCACTGTCGACCGTCTTTCTCGGCCATGAGGTAACGGAAGGCACCAAGGAGCTTTTGCTCGACGGCACGCTCGACGCGGTCATCGACCAGAACCCGCGAGTCGAAGCCCGCGAGGCGCTCAACACCTTGACCCATGCGGTCAGGGGATTGCCTTACGAGTTGCACCAGCCAAGACTGCAGGTGATCTTCAGGGAAAGCATCCCGGAGATCTGAACGGAAGCTTGGGGTAGATGGGGCGCGAGTACCCACTGAACATGACGTCATAAAGTTCATGACTTAGTCGGCGCCTGCTGTCTCCGGATACAGCGCCTGCGCCAGATCGCGGATCGCATCGGCGGTGCGCGGGCCAAAGCCGACCATATAGGCGCCGTCCAATACGATCAGCGCCTTTGCCTTCGCCGCCGGCGTGGCGCTCAGCGCGCGCGTGGCGAACACCTGCTCGGCGGTGGGTCCGCCCTTGCCGTCGCTCATCATCAGGATGACGTCGGGCGCCATTTCGATCAGCTTCTCCTCCGACGCTGCCTTGTAACCCTGCACTACGGCCATCGGATTGATGCCGCCGGCATAGCGGATGATCGCGTCGGCCGCAGTGCCCGCACCGGCAGCACTCAGCCGCACGAGGCCGTGGAAGAACACCACCTTCTTGCGTCGCTCGGCCGGCATTTTCGCGGCGAGGTCGGTAGCGGCCTGGAAGGCGTCGAGCACTTGCCTTGAAACCTTCCTGCCCTTGTCCTCGAGGTGGAGCGAGGCGGCAATCAACGTAATCTTGTGGTCGATGCCTTGAGGACTGTTGTCTTCCGGGACAAGGACAATCGGGATCGCCAGCGATTTGAGCACTTCGATCGCCTCCGGCGGCCCGCTGTCTTCGGCCGCCAGGATCAGGTCCGGGCGAAGCGCAACCAAGCCTTCGGCGGACAACTGGCGCCGGTAGCCGACATTGGGCTTTTGCGCGACGGAAGCGGGATATTTGCTGCCGCGATCGACGGCGATGATCCGCTCGCCGGCACCCAGCGCATCGACGATCTCGGTAACATCGGAACCGAGTGTCAGGATCCTGGTTCCCGGACCGGTCGCGACGGTGCGCCCCGATGCATCGACAACCGTCTCGGCGGCCAGCGCCTTGAAGCCGCAAGACGGCGCAAGAGCAGAAAGCGCCAGCATCAGCACCGTCACCATCCCGCCCAATTGAAACCAGCGCGTCTGCCTCCACCGTCTACCGCTGCAGAGCCCGCCGTTTCGCTGCTCCATTTGAGATAATTCGGTCATGGTCGCGGCCTGTAAAATTAAGTTGACTATTCTAATCATGTTTTAATAAGTAGCCCTGCCCGGCCCGCGTGTCGAGGCTTCTCCATCATGCCAGCCAGGGCCAACGGCCGCCGCCAGCAATCTTTGCTTTTCCGGGGGCTGCACGCATGAAACTGACAAGCAACAAGACCTTGATGGCGAGCACCGCGCTCGCCTTCGCGCTCGGCCTGTGTGCCGCGCCGCCGCTGGCCGCCGCGCAGGAGCCGGAGAAGAAAGGCGCCGCCGCCAAGGCCGACCGGCCGGTCAAGGTCCCCCAACAGACTAGAACTGGGCAGAACGAGCCGACCGTGCTCGACCTGATCACCATCTCGGCGACGATGATCAAGACGGCGATCATCGAATCGATGGCCGCCATCAGCGCCGTCGATCAGGAAGAGCTCGAACGCATCCAGCCCGACACCGCCGCCGACATGTTCCGCACCACGCCCGGCGTTGCCGCCTCGATGAACGGCGACGATCCGGCGACCGCCATCAACATTCGCGGCCTCGAACAATATGGCCGCGTGGTGGTGACGCTCGACGGCGCCCGCCAGGATTACTGGCGCGTCGGACACGGCTCGGGCTCGTTCTATGTCGAGCCGGAACTGATCAAGGAAGCGACCGTCATTCGCGGCCCGGTCTCGAATGCCTATGGTTCGGGCGGCATCGGCGGCGTCGTCTCCTTCGAGACCAGGGATGCCGGCGATTTCCTCAAGCAGGAGGAACGCTGGGCGCTGAGCGAGAAGCTGGGCTATGAGGATAATGGCGACGGCTTCACCACCAGCACCACCGGCGCCTACCGTTTCAGCGACGACGCCGACATCATCGGCAACCTCATTTACCGCGACCGCGACAGCTACACCGATGGCAATGGCGACACCGTGCCGTGGACCGGCGAGAGCATCACCAGCGGCTATATGAAGGCGACCCTGCGGCCCGCCGACGGCCACGAGCTCAAGCTCGGCGCGATCCTGCAGCGCTACGGCGACCAGGTCACCGGATCGAGCGGCTCGACCTCGCCGACGCTGAGCCGCTACGACACCGACACGACCAACCAGACCTATACGGCTGGCTATACGTGGAGGCCGGACGACAACGAGCTGGTCGACCTCAGTGTCAACGCCTACCACAACCGCACGCGCGCCGAGCAGACGCAGGTCTGGCCGGCAACGGCGATCGGCAACTTCCGCTACTACGACGTCGCCACGAGCGGCTTCAACCTGAAGAACTCCTCACGCTTCGATGCCTGGGAGATCGCTCACACCCTCACCTACGGCCTCGATTACTACTATCTGAAGGCTTCGTCGGACGCCGCGCATTTCGGCGCCGGCGAACAGCAGGGCTATGGTGGCTTCCTGCAATGGCAGGGCGACTATGAGAACTGGCTGCAGCTCATCGCCGCCATGCGCTATGACGGCTATCAACTCGACGGTGAGACAAAGACCGTGCCGCCGGCGGAAGCCTCGATTTCCGGCGACCGCTGGTCGCCGCGCCTCACCGTCGGGTTAACGCCATTGGAAGGTTTCCAGCTTTACGGCACCTATTCGGAAGGCTACCGGGCGCCGGGCCTGCAGGACGTCTACCGCGGCGGCGGCGCGCATGGCGGCGGCGACAGCTACCAGCCCAACCTGCTTCTGCAGCCCGAAACGGCGAAGAACTGGGAAGCCGGGATCAATCTTAGATATGACGATGTGCTGGCCGCGGGTGACCTGTTTCGTGCCAAGGTCAACGTCTTCCACACCGCCGTCGAAGATTATATCGACGTCGACCTCACTGTGTTGCCGCGCACGGCGATCAACATCGGCGACGCACGGCTGAAGGGCATCGAGGCCGAGGCCGTCTACGACTATGGCTGGGGTTTCGTGAACCTCGCCGGCGCCCTGATCGACGCCAAGGTCGTCAGCGGCGTTTACTCCGGCCAGGCGCTGAACAACACGCCGCTCGACCGCTTCTCGGCGACCGTCGGTTTCCGCATGCTGGAGGACCAGTTCACCGTCGGTGCGCAATATCTCAGCGTCGGCAAGATCACCCGGACAAGCCGCACCAACCCCGACGCGCCGCCCGTGGTCGATGAAGGCTTCGACCTGGTCAACGTCTTTGCCAACTGGCGCATCAATGACCGTGCCAAGCTCGATTTCGGCGTCGATAACGTCTTCAACACCGCCTACACCGACCCGCAAAGCGCCTGGTCGACGACGGCGGCAACGGAACAGGGCAAGGGCCGCACCTTCAAGGTGGCGCTCACAGGCAGGATCGGAGGTTGAGAATGAGGCAAGCATCAGCGAGCGGACTGGCCTGCGAAGCGCGCTTGAACCTGCGCAACCTGCCGCATTACATCGACCGCATCAGCGACAGGCTGCAAAGCTTCGATGCCGATGCCTCGCGCGAGGGGCAGCGGCTCGACTTCCGCTTCGCCTTCGGCGACGCGTCCCTTGACATGGAGCGGCTGGTGATGCGGGCCAACGCCGCCGACCGCGATGGGCTGGCCCGCATCAAGGACCTGCTGGCTACCGCTGTCGAAGTCTATGCCAAGGAAGAAAAACCCGAGATCGTCTGGACCGGCGATCTCGCCGAAGAAACCCGCCTTGCGCAGTTCCGTGAGATGGTCGTCACCCAGGTCGGCGACCTGACCCCGCATATGCGCCGCATCCGCTTCGCCGGCGAGGATTTGACGCGCTTCGCAAAATTCGGCGGCATGCATATCCGCATGCTGTTCCCGACCAGGGATGTCCCCGATCCGCTCTGGCCCGTGCTTGGCAGCAATGGCTTGCCGGCCTGGCCCTCGGACGACAGGCGCCCGGTAGCGCGCGTCTATACCATTCGAGCCCTCGACGTCGAAAACGGCATCATCGACGTCGACTTCCTCATCCATCCCGGCGACAGCGTCGGCGCCTGCTGGGCCATGCAGGCGGCGCCTGGCATGAAGATCGGCATCATGGGGCCGGTCGGCCGTCCGGTACGACCGGCATCATGGTATCTCATGGGCGCCGACGAAACCGGCCTGCCGGCGCTGGCCCGCATGCTGGAGACGCTGCCCGCCGAGACCAAAGGCGTGGCCTTCATAGAGATCGCCGACGGCGGCGAACGGCAGGCCATCGACAACGAGACCGGTATCGAGCTGCATTGGCTGCCGAGAAATAGCGTGCCGGCCGGGCTCGACGACAGGCTGGCGCGCGCCATCCAGTCGGTCGCATGGCCGACCGGTTCGGCATTCGGCTGGTTCGCGGCCGAAGCAGCCGCCGCCAGGACGGTGCGCGAACACTGGCGCGGCACGCTGACGCTCGACCGCAACGAAACACTGGCGGCGGCCTATTGGCGGCGGGGCGCGGCGGGACTAATGGCCGGCTAGATCTTGCTCACCATTGCTTGGGCATCTTCGCCCAGATCGATTGCGATCCGGTCGCCGGAGACAATGCCTGATATCTCGCAGACGACCAGCGGCATGCTGATTTCATAGAGGAATTCGGCAACGATGGCGCCGACGGCAAGGATCGGGTCCGGCCGCTCCAGGATAATGCCGGCCGGCGCCGTGCCCCTGCGGATCGCTTCGGCCAGAACCGAAGACGAGGACGACGACCCCCGCCCGCTCGGCATCACCAGGATCTTGCCGGCGATGTTGCCGCCCAGGTCCGGATGCGAATGGTCGATGATGTCGCCCGTTTCGACTTCGATCCCGCCCCAGAAGCTGAGCGCCTGCGAAAGCACCAGCGCCGGGCCTTGTGCCGAGCCGGAAAGGTGGAATGTACCGGTTCTGGCCGGTGCCTTCATGGCGCGCCTCGCACGACGCGGCCGGCCGCAGCCGAGCGGACGCAGTCCTCCATGTCACCGAAGGCCACCGAGGCACCGATATTGCCAGGTGCGTAATGCGCCCATTTGCCCGAATTGGTCATCACCACACCGTCGAGGCGCTCGATGATCGTGGTGACGTAAGTGCAGGTGTCGGCGACCGGAACGAGGCCGAATGCTTCCATGCCGGCCAGTGCGCCCTCGTCCTGCAGCCGCGCCAGCGTGGCACGCCCTGTGTTGACATAGATCGGAACGCCTCTGCCCGGCGCGACCTCGCGCAGCAACGGCAACAGGCGCATCCATTCCTCATGGGAGAAATGCGGCGTGCCTAACGAGACGGCGGCAAGCAGCACGCCGTCGGGGACGCTCGACAGCCTGGCCAGAGCATGGTCGATGTCGGCGCGGCTGATACGGATTTTTTCCTCCGGCACTAGGCCTTGCAACGCCTGATCGAGAGTCTCCGCCTCCGGCGTGATGCCGACGGCATGAAATAGCGCCACCGCACCCGTCGTTGCCGCTGCCGCCCCCAGTGCCTTCAGTTGGTCCTCGTCGCGCGGCGGCGGCAGGCCCGATATCACCGGAATACGGTCGCCACTCCTTTGCCCGACGATCAGCCCGACGCCGACAAACAGGGCGTCGGTAGGCTCGAGACCGCCAGTCAGCTCGAACAGAACCTGGCCACGCCGGTTTTCGATCAGGTGCAATCCCCAGGCTGGCGCGCGCCCGGTGATTGCGGAGCACAAATCGATAAAATCGCCATAGCGGTTGGTCCGCGCACCGATCACCGAATTGGCGAAGACGATGGCGTTGGATTCACCCCAGGCAATCTGCTCGCCAAACCCTGGCCGAAACCGCGTCTGATAAGGCGCGCAGGTGAAGGTCGCCTGGCAGCCGAGTTCCAGATGCGCCTTCATCAGACGGCGCGCCGGCACTTCTTCCGCGGCCGTCATCTTCACCAGTCCGGGATGGATCAGATCGAACGAGCCGACATTCAGCGTCGTTGGCACCCGAACGCGGCCGCCGCCCTCGATCAGCCTTTCGACGAAATCGAGGCTGGCCTGGCCGTGATAGAGGCAGCCGTCGATATGGGCACCGGCAATGTCCAGCAACTTGCGCGCGCCGACCGCCTTCGCGAAGGCGACCAGGATCTTCATGGCGGCAGCCGCTGCCGAGCCTTGCTCGCCATGCAGCATCGACTGGTCGCCCGCATTCAATTCAAGGGGCATCGAGCATTCCGCTTCGGAGTTTGCCCGACCATGCTTTCCCCGATTGCCGACCGCCTGGCAAGACTGAAGGATTGGATCTGCTAGCTCGCGTCGATCAGCACCGTACTCTCGGACGACCAGCGCAGCACCACCTGTTGTCCTTCCGCCAGCTTTTCGATGCCGGTGTTCTGCACGATGACCTTGATTGTCTGGCCATCGCGATCGACAAAATATGTGCTGTTGTTGCCGGCGAAGATACGCTTGGAGACCCGCCCCGTGAGTATGTTGGCATGGGCTCGGTCCGGAACGCCGGCATTGGTGGCGATGCGGATTCGTTCGGGCCGCACGGCGCAGCTCGCCTTCATGCCGGCGACAAGCGTAACCCCCGCGCTTGCGGCAATCCCCGTTCCGTCAGGCAGCCGGATGCCCGTACCAGTGGCGTTGCCGCGAAGGATGTTCGCGTCGCCCAGGAAGGTGGCGGCAAACTCACTCTTCGGCCGATCGTAGATCTCCTCGGGCGGGCCTTCCTGCACCAGCTTGCCATCGCGCAGAATGCCGATGCGGTCGCTCATCGTCAGCGCTTCTTCCTGGTCGTGGGTGACGAAGATCGTGGTGATGCCGATCTCGCGCTGAATACGCTTCAATTCGATTTGCATGTCCACGCGCAGCGCCTTGTCGAGCGCGCCGAGCGGCTCGTCGAGGAGAAGCACGCGCGGCGTGGTGACGATCGCGCGAGCGAGCGCCACCCGTTGGCGCTGGCCGCCGGAGAGCTGGTGCGGCCGGCGACCACCGAGCGTGCCGAGTTGCACGAGGTCGAGTGCGCGCTGCACCTCGCTGGCAATCACCGCCTTGGGCTCGCCGCGCACCGACAGTCCGAAGGCGACATTGTCGGAGACGCTCATATTGGGAAAGAGCGCGTAGTTCTGGAACACCATGCCGATGCGCCGCTTCTCCACCGGCACCCGCTCAACACTTTCGCCGCCTATGGAGATGCGACCAGAGTCGGGAAAGTCGAAGCCTGCGATCTGGCGCAGCAGCGTGGTCTTGCCGCTGCCGGAGGGACCGAGCAGGGCGTAGAAGCCGCCGTCGGCGAAATCGATCGAGACATCGTCCAGCGCCTTGTGCGCGCCAAAACTGCGCGACACATTCGATACCTGCACGCCCGCCATTATTTCTCTCCGCCGAATTTGAAGAAGCGCGCCGTCAGCAGCATCAGCGCCATCGACACAACAATGATGATCGTCGAGACAGCATTGATCTCGGGCGTGAAACCCTTGCGGATCGCCGCGTAGATTTCGACCGGCAGCGTCGTTTGGCCGGGCGTCGACAGAAAGTAGGAGACGACGAACTGGTCGAAGGACACGGCGAAGGCGAACAGCCCGCCGGCAATGACGCCCGGCATGATCCAGGGCAGCGTGACGCGGTTCGTCACCTGCCATTGATTGGCGCCGAGCGAGCGCGCCGCCTCTTCGAGCTCTGGCGCAAATGTCTGCAGCCGGGCCGAGACGACGACGATGACATAGGGCAGCGCCAACGCCACGTGGCCGAGCAGGATGGCATGCAGCCCGCGGCCGATGCCAACGCCGAAAAAGAAAATCAGCATCGCCGTGCCAGTGATCAGCCACGGTATGGCGATCGGCGGAAACAGCAGCGCCTGCAGGAATTTCTTACCGCGGAAGTCGTAGCGATAGAGCCCTAGCGACGCCGCGGTGCCGAGCGCGGTGCAGATGATGGTAGTGATGACGGCGATCTCGACGCTGTTTCGCGTGGCCGCGATCAGCTGATTGTTCTGCCAGAGCGAGGCATACCATTCCGTCGTCCACTCGAACGGCAGTTGGTAAAAGGGCGAGACGTTGAATGACATCAGCGCCATGATGATGATGGGCAGGTACAGGAAGGCGAGCAGCATCAGAATGTAGACCCGGCCGAGCCATTCCAGGATTCGGGTCGTCGCCACTAAGCGGCCCTCCGCAGCACCGGCGAAGTAACCGCCAGGATGACCAGCACCACAGCCAGCAGGATGAAGGACAGTGCGGCACCCAGCGGCCAGTTGAACACGGCAACGAACTGGTCCTCGATGACAGTGCCGTAGAAGGTGCCGGTGCGGCCGCCGAGGATGCGCGGTTCCATGAACGAGCCAACGACCGGCACGAAGATGAGTACTGCGCCCGCCACTAGCCCCGGCATCGACAGCGGAATGATGACCCGCTTCAGCACCTGCAGCCGCGAGGCGCCGAGCGAGCGCCCAGCCTCGATCAGCGAGTCATCGATGGCCTGCAGGGTCAGATAGCAGGTCAGCACCATGTAAGGCACGTAGGAGTGCACCAGCCCGATGATGACGGCCGGATAGGAATACATGAGATCAATGTTGATCTTGAACGGCAGCACGGCGTTGAGCGCTGTGTCGAGAATGCCCCCTTCACGCAGCACCATCGCCCACGAGAAGATGCGCACCAGCCCGTTCGACCAGAACGGCAGGATGACGAGCAGGAAAATCGCCTCGCGGCTGCGGCCTTTCAGCACCTTGGCCAGCACGTAAGCGGCGGGATAACCGATGACGATGCACCACAGCGTCACCTCGAGGCCGAGGCGCAGCGAGGCCACCAGCAATGTCAGGTAAAGGCTTTGTGAAAAGAAGGCGGCATAGTTTTCGAGCGTGAATGCCCACGGCTTTCCCGATCGCGGCAGGTCGGTCATGAAGGAGAAGAAGACCATGGCCGAGAGCGGCAGGAAAATTGCAACCGTCAGCCAGAGATAGGCAGGCGCCAGTAGCGGCAAGGCCGATCTCAGCCCGCTGCGCGACGCGGCTGCGATCTGTACTGCCATGACATCTCCTCCCAGGATAGGAAGGATCAGCCGACGTTGATGGTCGGCTGATCGCGGCTTCTGCTGTTACTTCACGTCGACCTTGAGCTGCTGCCAGAGCGCCAGATAGGTCTCGCGCTGCGCGTCAGTAATCGGCGCCTGGAACTGGATGCGCTTGGCGACAGCCGGGTCGCCCATCACCTTGCGGTTGAAGGAACTCTCTGGCAGCGCTTCGACCGCCTTGGTGTTGGCCGACACCGGCGCGCCGACCTTGGTGACCCATTCGACATAGAACTTTGGGTCGATCATGTAGTTGATGAAGGCCTCGGCGCCGGCGACATTCTTGGAACCGACCGGAATGGAGAAGGCGTCGAGCCAGGCGACAGCACCCTCCTGGGGAATGACCAGCGAGACCGGCAGCTTGAAATGCGTCTTGGCGCGGTCGGCCGAGCCGCTCCAATAGGTGCCGATGTCGATCTGGTTGGAGGCAACCATCTGGTTCCAGTCGTTCTCCGAGCTCCAGAACGTCTTGATCTGCGGCATCAGCGAGGTCAGCTTCGCCTTGACCGCCTCCATGTCCTTGACGTCGTTGATGTTCTGGCCGGTAGCGATGGCGCCGAACTGCACGGCCTCGACGGCATCGTCACGGATGGTAACGCGGCCCTTGTGGGCGGGATCCCACATTTCGGCGATGCTGGTCGGCGGCTTGTCGAATGACTTGTCGTTGATGGCGAGCGCCGTCAGCCCCCAAACCCACGGCACCCCATAGACCTTGCCGTCATGGACAAGCATCGATGATCCGGCCTTGTCCTTGCTGATGTCGGCATAGTTCGGCAGCTTGGACGTGTCGATCGGCTGAATGAGCTTTTCCGCCATCGCCTGATCGTTGAAGGCGGCATTGATCATGACGACATCGTAAAGGCCGGGATTGGTCCTGAGCTTGGTCAGCATTTCCTGTTCGGAATTGAAGAAGTCGTTGACGACCTTGTTGCCGGTTGCCTTTTCGAAGGCGGCTATGGCCCAGGGCTCGTCGGCGCCATAGCCCTTCCAGTTGAGTACGTGCACCTCGTCGGCCCTGGCGGCCAGCGTAAGCGCCGAAGCGAAGACAGCGGTTGCCGTCAGAAAAGCAGTCAGCTTGGGCATGCGCATGTTCGTTCCTCTCATTGTTGCCCGGTTGGCGGGCTTGTTATCCCA
The DNA here is from genome assembly GCF_040320105.1 of Mesorhizobium sp. M0778. Classification (NCBI taxonomy): domain Bacteria; kingdom Pseudomonadati; phylum Pseudomonadota; class Alphaproteobacteria; order Hyphomicrobiales; family Phyllobacteriaceae; genus Mesorhizobium; species Mesorhizobium sp. M0778. Next base: position 43,560 of record NZ_JAMYPA010000025.1, read on the forward strand.
TTAGGCTGTCAGAAATGGGCCTCTTGTTTCCGGCCATGCACGGTCGTCGGTCGATCGTCATGGCTGAGGAATCGCTGGATCTCTTGGTCGTTCGGCGCCGTCGACCCGCCATGGCGGGTGACCGAGAGCGCCGCCGCCGCATTGGCGTAACGCGCCGCTTCGAACGGCGACACGCCGTGCGAGAGCGCGCTGACGAAGGCGCCGATATGAGTGTCGCCGGCGCCGTTGGTGTCTACCGCCGCGACCTTGAACCCGGGCACATCTTGGGCGGTGCCGTCGGCCAGCCGCACGAAGCAGCCTTTTGCGCCAGCGCGGACGACCACGCCTGCCGCGTTGGGGCAGTGGCTGGCCAGCAGCCGGGCAGCAATAGCCTCGACATCGCCGGTGCCGGCGATCTCAGCCGCTTCGGCGGCGTTGCAGCTCAGCCAGCTCGTGCGCGCCAGCACCCGGTCGAGAATGGTGCGCGGAATGTCTGAAATGATCGGCGTCGGATCGAAGACCAAAGGAATTTCCGCCGGCAGCACCTCGATCCAGTCGACAAGCGCCTCTTGGCTTCCCGGATAGCTAACCGTATAGCCGGAGGTGAACACCCAGTCGCCCGGTGCGACCGAAATGAGCGCCATTATGTCAAGGCTGAGCAAACTCTCTGCACCAGGCCACGAGACGAAGGTGCGCTCGGCATCGCTCGAGATCATGGCGACGCAATTGCCACTGTCCAGAACCGGCGATGCCGGCGTCAGTGTCTCGATCCCCTCCGTGGCTAAGGCCGCGCGCAGGAAGTCGCCATTGGGTCCGCTGCCGAGCTGGCCGCCGAACACCACCTTCATGCCGGTGCGGCTGGCCGCGACCATCATGTTGAAGCCGCCGCCGGCGACTTGTGCAAAGCTCGATGCGGTCTTCTCCGTGCCCGGTGCCGGCAAGGCATCGATGCGGTAGACATAGTCGACTACCGCGCTGCCGATGTGGACGAGACGCCCGCTCATGCTGCCGCATCCTTGCCGGACCTGCTCTTCGCCGTCCGCAGGGCGACCAAGTCGGCGGCGAGCGCGCGCACCCGCCCAATGTCTAGGCCTTTGATCCGGGCGATGTGTTTTTGTGGCAATCGGGAAAAGCCGGTGCAGGCACCGGCCATGCCGGCCGCGATGGCGCCGATCGTGTCGGTGTCGCCACCGAGATTGGCGCTGATGACTGCCGCTTGCCAGGGATCGCCGCCGGCGACTTCCAGCACCGCGAATGCAGCCGGAACGGACTCCTGACTGGCGACGCCGGTGCCGACCAAATCGGTGATCAGCCGGATCGCGTCGCTCGTCTCCTTGCCGCGTACGAGCTTCTGCGCCCACCCAATGCGCGCGGCGATGTCACCGCCGGTCACCCAATAGCCGAGCGTTGCCCCGTGCCTCGCCCCGGCGATGGCTCTGTCGGAAGCGGCGCGCCAGTCACCGCCAGCGATGCCGCGACTGATGGCGGCAGCGACCGCTGCGGCCGAAGCGATTGCGATTGACGTGTTGTGCGTCGCCCTGCAAGTTTCGGCCACTTTGCCGACCAGTGCGTCAAGCGGCTCTGGCGGCATCATGATGCCGACTGGCGCGATGCGCATGGCTGCACCATTTGTGTCGCCGCTGCGTCCCGCTTCCTCGGCTGGCATACCGTTATTGATGGCGTCGATGGCGCGTTTGGTTGATGGTCCCAGCAGATCGTAGCTGCCGCGCGCCTTGACATCGCGTTCCCAGTCGAGCAGCGCGTTGACCCACCGCGCATGGTCGAACCGGTTACCGGATTCGACCAGGATACGGCCAAGCAGAAGCGCCTGTTCTGTGTCGTCGGTGATCGTCCCGGCCGGGAGTCCCTTCGACACCGGATGGTCGGCGAAAGGAGCAATGAAGTCCTCGACATGACCGTAGAGTTCGGCAATCCGCGCCGGCGACAAAAGCTGCGTCGGCATTCCCAGCGCATCTCCCAGTGCCCCGCCCACAAGCGCTCCCATGGCCCGATCGGTTATGTTCCCGGTGTCGTCCGGCATCACTCAGAACCTCATATGCAGCGCAAAATGCGCCGGGTTGAGCAGGCTGGTCACATATTCGATCGGCCGGTCATCGGCGGCGCGGGTCAAGCGGCAACCGCGCAGGAACGGCGTGCCTTGCGGGCAGCCGAGGATTGCGGCGTCCTCTGGGTTGAGCATTTCGATGCCGACCCATTCCTCGCCATGGTCTGGAATGAGACCGGCGCCGCGGAGCGTCTGGTGGAGCGAGCCTTCGCGCAGACCGCGTAACGGCACGTCCTCCAGTTCGGGTGACAATGGCAGGCGGCTGCGCTCAATGGAGATAGCGTGGCCGTCGCTGGCATTGGTGCGCACCCGATCGACAGCGATGAAAAACGGGTTTTCTATACCAAGCAGTGCGGCAAGATCAGGGTCCTCGATCACCTCGAGCCGCAGCGTCCGCGTCTCGGCATTTGCGCCGGCGTTGGCGAGCGCCCGCGACCAACCGATTGAGTCATCGACGGGCTTGCCATCGAAGGTGACGAAAGAGCCGATGCCCACCTTGGTGGTGATCAGCCCGCGGCTGGACAGTTCCTCGAGGCCCTTGCGAACGGTGTTGCGGCTGACGGAGAAACGCTGGACGAGCTCGTTCTCGCTTTGCAACCGGTCGCCGAAGCCCAGAACACCGGAGCGGATTTCATGTTCGAGAACCGTGGCGATCTGTTCGGGCTTGCCCGTACCGGGAGACGATGGGACCACGCGGCGGACCATAGGCATACCTGTTCATTGCACCTGTATAGTCCTGTGCAATGTATCTGCAACGCCAGCTCTGTCAACCGACGGCGGAGGGGCCACACAGATAAACCAAGCTGCTTGATGATACCCAGCGGCCGTGAAGGCCAGCGAGGTGCGGCGGGCGAACGGGGTCGCTGGAGATTCACTGTTCGCTGCTGGAAGACCCCTCGGCTGCCCCGTCACCATCGGCAGAATGCGGCAGAATGCCGAAGTCGCGCGACTTGGTCCCATGCGCCGCCGTCAGGAAGCCATCGGCTGTGAGGCCTCGCCTCAAAAGTTCGCGTACCGCAGCCGACCGGCTCGGCATGCGCTTGTCGAAGCGCCAGTTCTCCAATGCCGCCAGTTCATCGACGGTCAGCATGATCTGCAATCGTTCCGGGCGTTCCAGTTCGGACATCTCGGCCTCCAGCCATACCAGGCTAAAATTAGCTGAGTTAGTATGTTCCTAATTCTTTGTAGAGTTAGGTATATTGGCAGAGTACGTCAAGACCTCCAGATGCATGATCCGTGCAGAAGTCCGATGAAGCGGATTAAGCATCAAATGGGCAATCAACAAAATACGCTAACTACTTGGCACAACACGATTTTTGATGATTTTCGCTTGCCAATCGCGGACCCTGGGCGCATGGTAGAACACGAGGGACAAACCGCTCCCGAAAGGAAGGTTTTCCATGCGCTACGGATTTTCGGTTCGCCTGCACGAAGACGTCAGTTCCCGAGTCCGAGCTACATTGCGGTCCGGGATTGCCATCAATCTGACTGCTGTCGCCGAAGCCGCGCGACTGCAGAACCTTGCCGAGAATGTTGCGCGCGAAGACATCGAATGGCTCGTCATGCAAGCAGCCCAGCTCCAAGGCGCAGCTATCGAGTTCGACGGCTTCGCGGAAACCGATCTGGCGGAGTTCGCGTGCCCCGAACCGATGCAAAGCAGTCCCGCGCTGGGTCGGGACGCCTTGGAGGGCGGGGTGACCGTTTCGCCGGATTTTGGCCGTCAAACGCATTGAGGCGCGTGCTCTTGTGAGCCCCCGTCATGCTGCCGCCACGTGCTCGGCAAAAAGCCCGCCATAATGGCGGGCTTTGGACTGATGGAGGTTTGGTGGACGAAGGCCTCTCGGCCGGTCGGACATTTCATTCCGATGTATTCGCCCTAGCGGCGCGCGATCAGCAGGCACAACTGGCGCAAATCGCTGTCATAAGTGCCTTCGCTGCTGAGCACGTCGACGCAGCGCCTCTTCATCCTGGCCAACTTGTCGCTCGACATGTCGGCGACGACCTGGGGTAAGTTGGGATTGCTGGGATTGTTGGGATTGTTGGGATTGGACGGGCTGCCCGGGTTGGACGGATTGCTCGAATTGGTACCACCGCCGATCCCGACACCGGCGCCGACATTGATGCCGCTGCCGATCCCGACCCCCGCGCCGGCCCTGACGCCGCTGCCGATACCTACCCCGGCGCCGGCGGCAATGCCACCGGAACCGCCGATCGTGGCGCCGGCACCGGCGTTGATGCCGCTTCTGCCCGCGACCGACGCGCCGGCGCCCGCGGCAATGCCGCTGGAACCGCCAACCGTTGCGCCGGCGCCGGCGTTGATGCCGCGACTGCCGCCCAGCGACGCACCGAGGCCGGCCTTGATGCCGCCGCTGCCCCCAACCGTTGCGCCGGCACCAGCGTTGATGCCTTGGCGGCCACCAACCGTCGCGCCGAGGCCGGCTTTGATGCCGCCGTTGCCGCCAATGGAAGTGCCAACACCAACGGCAATTCCGTCCGCGGCATTCACGGGCATCGAGAGCATGAAAACAACTGCGCTGCCCGCCACCGCATCGGTGATTGTTTTGATTATGATGGTCATAACACTCTCCTTGCTGTATTGCGCTGAACAGCCCGCGACATCGCCGGTTGCATACCTACTAATTTGCAAGAAGATTATCGGTTTCTTTGCCGATCAACTTACTGGCCTCATGGTATCTGTTCACACAACAGCCGAGTGAAGTTTGTAGTGAAATTTTCCGAAAGTTTTACTTCGGGAAGGTCCTCTGCCGGGTGAAGCAATGCGAGCGTCAACTGATGGGCGCCGCGATAGACGAACGTCGCCCCAACGGTCGGCGATCGAAATAAGGCGAATTCTTAAATCTGAAAACGACTACATCAATCCGACACGAGGCAATAGAAAACGGGCCGAGAAGGTCCGCCATGCGCGTGTTTGCTTCGCCGTGCTGCGCCATTTTTGCCAGAACCTTTCCGTCGCCCGCATTGTTTTCTCTGTAGTCGCCATGCGACGACAACCGAATGATGGAGATCAACATGCTTACGAAAATCCTGACAGCCTCCATACTTGCAGCCGGTCTGGCGACCGCGGCGATGGCCCAGAATGCCGGCTCGGACAACAATGCGCCTGGCAGTGAGAAGAGCATCGTCGTCCAGCCCAAGCCGAATGGCATCGACCTTGGCACGACCAGCAGCACGATGGGCACGACGGGTGCCATGAACTCCAATGCGGATCAAAACTGCCCTGCAACCCCGCAAGGTGCCCAACCCGATGCGTCCAACAAGCCTGCCGGGACGGTTTCCCCGACTGTCAACGACAACAATTGCGGTAAGTAGTAAGCCACGACAATCCGGCTTACCATCGCGGGTGGGCGGCAGCGGGACTGGTTAGGACTGGTCCCGCCTTACGATGGGCCAACCGAACCACGAGATCCAGCGATGCAATCAAATCCGCTCGAGTTCACGCTTTGCGCGGTCGCGCCTTGGGTTTGGTTCCCTCTTTGGCGGCCGGCGTCGGCTTAGGCTGGCGTGCTTTCGGCTTCGGCCGGCTGGCGGTCTCCTGCGCGGCGGTTTCTGCGTCGATCTCGGCGGTAGCCTGATCCCAATGCTGCTGATGCGACCCGTCGGGCCTGCCTGCCTGTTCCCAGATCGCGTGTGCCCGCTGGCGAATCCGTTCCTGCCTGTCCGTCACTGTTGCCTCCGTCGGCTCGGTTCATGCGTAAGCAACTTTGTTCTAGCTGAAATTTCGACCCGCGTCTTGAGCGGCAGGCACCGTTATTGAGCCTCTCTGTCACACAGGACAGCAACGCCGAGGAGCGCCGCCTTCTTGATGATCAGCCCTTCAAGATCGGCGTCCGAGCGCTCCGTTCCGGTGCGTTCGCGCAACAGCGCAATCGCTGCCTTCATCGACAGCAGGCCATCGCCTCGTTCAGCAAGCAATTTGTCGACGGCTGCGGCCACGTTGGTCGGCTCGACATGCGGCAGCATGGGAATGGCTCCTTTCCTTGTTTCGAGACGACAGCGGCTCCATCCCGATCCTTCGGGATGGAGCTCTTTTGATAATTTAGACCGTGACCTTTCCAAATCCGGTTCGCGGTTTGGGAACGCCGGTCACTCGATGACGTGCACGATCCTGCGCGTGCCGGGGTCGACGAGCACGGTGCGACCGTCGACGACGACGTATCTGTACTGCACGTCGGGAACATCGATCGGTTGCAGCTCGACCGTATCGGGCAACGTGGAACCGATATTGAGCTCCACCCCCAGAAGATTGATCGACGCCAACGGGTGCTTGTGGACGTATTCGCGGATGACCGTCTGCTGTTCGGGCGTGACAATCACCTGGTCTGCGGTGGCCACGCCGACGCCGGCGAGCAACACCAATCCCGCCGCAGCAGGAACAAGGTGGATTTTCATCGTCTACTCCTGTTGTTACGGGCCTCGCCTTTACGGTTGCGACGCGGCATTCCGGTCGAAGCGGCGAACCCTCTAGGCAAACGCCCAGGCCACCTTGTTGTTCCGTAAGTGGCGGCTAATCGAATAGCGGTGAAGTGCCCGTGCGGTGCGGCGAATGGACTGCGGATGAGCTGCGGTGGCCCGCGTCGCAAGACGCGGGCCGATCGGTCTCCCGATCAGCAGCGATACCGGAGGGGGTGATATCGGCTGCGTCTAAAACAACATTTAGGACAAGCTAATGTTCCTAGGCGACTGCAACTAACCTGCCGGCTCGAGCGGCGCGGCGTTACCGCCCGTCGCAGCCCCATGGGCAGCCTCTGTCGCAGCAATTGAAGCGGCTACTGCTTGGGCGGCTGTGGCGGCACCTCGCCAGGCTTGATCACCGGGGTCCTGCCCTCATCCGCCGGTGGTGCCGCCATGCCCTGATCGCCCGTTGGCGGCGGCTTCAGCACCCCACCGCATGGCTCGAGCATATCGGACAAATTGTTGCCGGCCGGCTGCTGCTGCTGGCTGTTCTTGTCCGGCGGCTCGACCTTGCAGCGGTCGAATTGCGACTGTTCGCCCGGCTGCGCGGACGCCGGCACCGCCAGCACCAGCGCGCCTAGCATGTACGGCAAGAAAATGAGCGGTCTCATGTCGAGCTCCTTTCGCGCCAGCATCGTCTGACTTGTGAAGGCAGGCAGGCGCGATTGGTTCCGTCGTGCGGCAATGCGCCCGGACCGCAGTGGCCCGGGAACCGGCCGCCAGACTTATGAGTTCAACCACTGAGCCAGTTCAGGGCCGCCGACATTATGGAGAACCAGCGATGGAACCGCGCAGGAAAGAACGAACCGACGACGAGACGGAGAGCCCGACCATCCAGCAGCAGGACTGGGACGCCATCCGGAGCGGGAGAATTCTCCCAGACGGCGTGCCGCAAAACGGCGACATCCGTTACGACGTCGAGAAAGACGGCGAACTGCCGGAGGAGGATGACGATAACGCTTACCAGGAAAGCGACGAGGCGTTGCCGGACGATACCGATGAACGCGTTATTTCACGCGATCTCGCACGCGAAGGTGGTCCTTTCGACGAAGAATGAGCCACCGCCTTTCGCACTGCCCTCGCTGTCCGCGTCGGCGGCCGGATGAAAAAGCCCCTGCTTTCAATTCGGGAGGTCGAAGACCGGCTCCTGGCAGCGATAGACCAGACATTGACCGTCACGCGTCTTGATATAAGCGACGCGCGGCATCTGCGGCCAGTCGCATTCATTGCCGAATTGGCGCACGTATCGGTCGTAGGTGTTCCGTCCGGTGGTCAGCACCACCGAGCGGTGCCTCTGGATCAGAAGCTGTGTCTGTTCGCACGTCATCGCGCGGCTGTCCGGCCGGGCATGGGCCGTCGCGGCAAACAGAAGCGCCCCGGCTGTCAGGACTGCCGCTTGTGTCAGGACTCTGGCAAGCATGACACCATCTCCCGTGAGGCCTAAAGCGTATCTTGGTTTCGCAAGCGCCGGATCGAGCCGCCCTCGCAGAGAAAAGATCGTACAGATTGCCAGGGAAAATGCAAAAGCCCGCCGCACCTTTCGGCGCCGCGGGCTTCAACTGAACGTCACTCTTTTGTCAGCTTGGGCGGCTTACTCCTCCTTCACCGGCCCGAACCGGCGCACGATCACCTCGAAGACGATATCCGAGATCCACATCGCCGAGACGCCGATGAGGAACGCGGCGGCGAGCGTCGTGGTGTCGTCGTCCGGAGAAGGAATGGGCAGGCCGGCGGCGCGGAAATAATGCACGACCGGCAGCGTCAGATAGGCCGCCGCCAGCGCGCCGCAGATCGGCGAGGCCACCATTTCGCGGACCTTGTAGCGATGACGCGACAAAGCCCGCAAAATACCGCCGGAAAGGCCGGCGACCAGCACCGGCGCCTTGATGCCCAGAACGTCGAGCAGCTCATGCATCATGGCGTCCACCCACACCATCTGGCACCCTGCCCGTTGAAGGCGTTCATCTCGTCGAGCTCGGGCCGGGTCACGGCGGCGACGATGGCCGCCGATGGCCGGCGCGGCTGGTTGTGGTCGCACCAGACCTGGCGCGGATTGCCGGCCGGCGCGGTTGTCGTGCAGCCGGCGAGCACCAGGCAGAGGATCAGCGCTTTGCCCATTTCCCAGCCTCCGCTCGTGCTGCCGCATCGGTCATGCCGGCCGCCTTGCGCTCTTCTGCGGCGGCCTCGCGGTTCATTTCGAGGCGATCTTCTCCGGCCGCGACTTTTGCCTCGGCCTGTTTGGCCGCCTCCTTCTTCGCCCGGTTGATGCCGCCCGCAACATAAAGGCCGATGCCGCCGGCCACAGCAGCGAATATCGTCATGACGAGCTTGTTGCCGATGATGGCGCCGAGAATGGCGAGGAGTGCGGCCATCACAAATCCTCCGCGCGGCGGCGGCGCAGGAACTCGGTCAAAACGCCGTTGACCACAAGAAACCAGGGGAACCATTCGCCCGGAATGATCGGCGAAAGAACCTGCGGGTCGACATAGGTGACGATGCTCGCGATGACGCCGATGGCGGCCTGAAGCCGCGCCCAGAATATTGTCTCGCTGTCGCAGAAAAAGCTCTTGATCCGGGTCCACATGTCATTTCCTTCCAAACAGTTTGAGGATGGCTGATAGTTTCAGGACGGCGGCGATCAGCGCTGCCCGGAAGCCGGGCTTGGCGACAGGCACAGGAGGCGCAGAGAGCGCGGCGGCCGGCGGTGGAACGGGAATCGATTTTGCGGGCTCTAGCGGAGCTGCAGGCCGAAGGACCACCAGACCGGCAGACGGCCACGGCGTATCCTTGATGCGCGACCATTTGCGATAGGCCTCGGCAAGCCTCGTGTCGTAAGCGTTCTTGCGATAGCCGGCGCCGTTGTAGCCCTTGGCGAATCCCGCCCAGTCGTGATTGCGCAGATTGTCGTCGAGCCGCTTCTCGACGATGAAATCGATCGCCGCGCCGAGCTGCAGCGCCTCGTCCGCCATCATCGCCTCGACCATCGCCTGCACGGTAGGAAAGCCGGCGGCTTTGAAATTCTCGCCGAGAACCTGGCCCAAGCCCCATGAGGCGGATTTGAGCGCCGCGGTTTCGTCGATCGCACAAGCTGCCCTGAGCCGTGGGTAGCTATCCCTTGGATAGGGCTTCTCGCCCCATTTCGGATAGGCGAGGCCGGCGGCTACCGCTTTTGCCCGCTTGGCACCCGACAGGTTGCGGTAGAAGACGTGCGGTTCGAACAGGATGACCGGCCGGCCAACGGCGTCGAAGCCGTGCCCGCTGGTTTCAACATCGAGGAACGCGTGGATCTCGTCCTCGCTGACGCCGATCCGGGCGCCGAGTTTCGGCAAGTCTATATCATCGAGGCGCCTCGCGGCGCCTTTGAATGAAAGGTCCATGGGCAGTCCTTTCCGCCCTTGTGGGCAGGTTTTGAGGTTGAAAAACGGATGCGTGGCGGCAAAGCAGAATTGGGCGGCAGCGCGTGCCGATGTGGCAAGGAAGGTTGATGTTTTCGACCCGCCGTGTGAAATGGCCGCGGGATGGTGCATATGCCTGATGATGAACAAACCGCTGCGGCGCGCTGGTCGGTGAGGTCCGAGCTCCGCGCCGTCGGTCGCGACAAGCCGCTGCTCGCGGTGCTGGCAGCGATCCTCTGCCTTTATTGTGCGTTTATCGCCGGACCGATCGTCTATGCGGTGCTGGCCATCAACGGCATTGCGGATTTCTTCAAATAGAGCCGGTTTCGGCGATCTCGCGCCGGTCCGGCGCGCTGTATCGGCCCCGAAATTGCTCGGCCTGGATGAAATTGCTTAGCCGGGATGAAACTGTTCGCGTATATCGTTCGTACCTGTAGCGGGTGCGGGAGGACACGTGACGATAAGAATCAGACTCCCAGGCGGGACTTTGAAGATCAAGAAAAGCGACGAGCTGCGGCGCCGCGAGCAGAATCGCGAGGTGCCGGTTTGGCAGGTCGGCAATTACTTCGTCATCTGGTGGCCGAGCGGCATGTCCGATCGTCCATCCTCGCCCAAAAAACCCCCGCCCAGGAAATAGCCCGCGCACCCGACGATCCCGACCGGGCACTGGTGCCTCCGTGCGGGATCAGGAACCGCCCTGCGCGCCGAAACCTCCGAAGACCGCTCGCCAGATCCCAAAAATAGTCAGCGGGCAGGCGTTGACTCTTCCGCGACGGAAGGTCTCTTGTGCTGCGTTGCACAATGGGGTGGCGGAATCGATGGCGGTGCGTATCAGGATGCCTGGCGGCACGCTGAAGGTGAAGGTGTATCGCGAATTGCGCGATCGCGAACGCGCCCGCCGCGTACCCGTCGTCAGGCTCGGCCGGGTCTATTTCACCTGGTGGTCGAACCGCCAGCGCCTGATTGACGATCAGTCGCCAGGATGAAGCTCCTTTCGTCCGGGCATGCGCCTGCCCGCCCGGCACCGCGAAGCCTGCGCCGGCCAGCTCGCAAAATAAGTTGATGATGCTGCTGTTGACTCTTCCGTAACGGAAGGTCTCTACTTACCGCATTGCACACAATTGCTGCGTTGCACAACGGGAGTTGGACCGATGGCAGTGCGTATCAGGCTGCCGGGCGGCACTCTGAAGATGAAGACCTATCGTGAGTTGCGAGCCCGGGAACGCGACCGCCGCGTTCCCGTGATGAAGATGGGCTCGCTGTATTTTGTCTGGTGGTCGAAAGGCCAGGAGCCTCACGAGAAGCCGCAGGACAGCAGGCGGTAGCCGCTGGCGGCGGCGGACGCAGTGTTCGCGGTTTTGCTCGGCTTTTTTCTGCTGTCGTGACTCTAAATGTCTAGGCAGATTGTTTGGCTAGCGAGGGACCCGATCCTCCCGCGAGATTAAATGCTACTGCGACGAGCAGAGCGCTCCAGTCAGCTCCGCCCTCGCGGGTAGGTTGTTAGGTTCCTATTTTCACAGGGATTGGCTACTCGGATGGCCTTTTGATTCGGCACGAATTTCGTCGTCGCCGATGCCGATCAATGCCCCGACGCGCGGGATATGCGATCGGTGATGCGCGCTTCGCAGGTCCTCCTGGGACGCAGTGCCCGTGGTCACCCTCCAATGTTGTGGAAGGCTATATTGAATTACTGCCCTTGGGCATCTAAAGCTTTCGGCGATCATGAGAGGTTCCAGAGGGCTCAAGGACTGGTCGGCCCGAGCAGTTAGGGCTCTAGCCGGTAGGGGGCCTGCTTGAGCCACCCTGATGTTTCGGGATTTCACGTAGGGGCTAAGGATGCGAAAGACTTCCATCCTTGTTGCCGGGTTCCTCGCCGGCTCGGCGTTCGGTCATTGGGCTACATGCCGCTAAAGGCTTCCATCTGGCCTGAAGCGGTAAGCGTTCCGGCAACCACGTATCAGGCGGCCCGCAACAGCATCTTTGCGGCCCGCCGGAGTTCTGGTGACGCTGTGATGATCGGCGACTCGATCACGGAAATGGGCGATTGGGACGCGATCTTTCCTGATTACCGGATCATCAACCGCGGCGTCTACAGCGACAACACGGCCGGCCTTCTGGCTCGAACCGATGAACTTTCCCGCGTCGATGCCGATATTGCCTTCGTGATGATCGGCACGAATGACTTCACGATCAGGCTAGACGCGAATGGGACCTTCGGGCGCTACAACAGGATCATCAAAGCGCTGGCTCCAAAGCGGTAGTGGTTCAATCTACACTGTTCCGAAGCGACCGATATCCCAAAATAAATGAAGCCACCGCTGAGCTGAACCGCAAGCTGCAAGCCCTATGTTCCGGCTCGGTCTGCGACTATCTGGACCTCAATGCGACCCTTGCGCCGAATGGCGTCTTGCTGCCGAAATATTCAGTCGATGGCACGCATATTACGGGAGCCGCATATACTTTATGGGCGGAACAGATTAGGGCGTTTCTCCCTGCGAAGCCGCGCCAGAATAGCAATTGACGTTGCGCATTCAGTTGCCGGATGGCACACCTTGCGGCTTAGCGACGAACTCACAGCGGGGAAGAATGCGCAACCAGACACTAGATGCCCTTCGAGGCATCACGGCTCTCATGGTGTGTCTTCCATGTCGTCGGTACTGCCGGGATTGGAAACGGCGTCGATGACGTGTGGAGCTATGGCCGCATGGGCGTGCCGCTGTCCTTCGTGATTTCAGGCTTTATCGTTCCGCTGTCGATGGACCTCGCTGGGCACAAGATCAGCGGCTATTTCCGCTTCATTGCCCGGCGCGTGGTCCGCCTCGAACCGCCCTACTTCGTGACGATCGCCTTCATCCTGATCAGCGGCGTGGCGCTGGCTCACATCCCGCAACTCAACACCTCGCATCCTCCCTACACCGTCACCAACGTGCTTTTGCATATCGGCTATGTGAACGCCTTCGTGGGTCAGCCTTGGCTTAGCGGACCGTTCTGGACGCTGGCTATCGAGTTTCAATATTACGTGGTGATAGGACTGCTCTTTCCGATCCTGGTCAGCAGCAGGACTGCAGGCTTGGCAATGCTTGGCGGGTTTGCCGCGCTCTCTATCGTGAGCACCGGATATGTCGAATTCCTGCCGCCCCATTTGAGCGTGTTCGGCACCGGCATTCTGACCTTCATGTTCTAGACGAAGCGGGTTGACCTCAACACGTTCTGCGTCGGGATCGCTGCCCTTTGCGCCGTGGTATGGTGGACGCTTGGACCGGAGCGGGCAATCACCTGTCTTCTAGCCTCGACTGCGATTGCAATCTCTTGGGTGCCGGCGTCGTCCCTGTTCAGCAGGGTCGGGATGATCTCGTATTCGCTTTACCTCGTGCACGTCCCTATCGGCATGAGGTTCGTAAAACTATCCGAGCGGGTGTTCCCCGGCTCCCCATGGCTGGCATCGGCTATTGCGCTTGCCGCGTGTTTCGGCGCGGCTTTGTTGCTCTGGTATTTTGTCGAAGAGTGGGCCAAGAAGCAGTCGAAGAAGATCGACTATGGCAGCAAAGCGCGCCGCGCTGCGCCAGATATCGTAAAAGCGCCCATCTCAGATGCGGAACCACAGGCGCCCTTGCTGCCATCAGAAGGCTAAGGACCGACCTTTATCCCAACAGGTTCGCCAGAGGAACTGAGCAAGGGTCGCCGTAGGACTATGGTTGCGTCGCGAAAGCTTTATAGGTGGAACCGGCTTGAAGCGACAAACCGCAGAATCCCACCCTCAACAAGCGCAACTGCTGACAAGGCATTGCACGACAGCAGCTCACCCAATTTAGCGCCAATGTTCCGATCGCAAGGCGTTCCTGAGCCGACAGCTTTGCAGGTTAGTGAAACGCTCTGGTAGTCTCGGCGCCTCGGCCATCAACCTCAGCCGGAGCGCCTTTTCCGGTCAAATGCCTTTGCAGATGCGACTCGCGCCGCTCTCGAGCGCAGTTCTTCTTTTCGGCGGTTCGAACGAAGCGTCTGGCAGGCGGTCGCGGTCGTTGCGCAAGGTTGCAAACCGTCGCTGTTTGTTGCAAATAATTTGCTGCGGGCGGGCGATCGAGGAGTCATCTAGCGATGAATGTCCAGTCGCGCGTGCATGCCTTTCTTCGCGCAACCCCGCTCCGCTATTGTTTTCACCTCGCAAAAGCTCACCTTGGTGGGTCTCCACAATCCGACGAGAGCGTGATCCTGTCGCGGATCGTTGGTCAAAGCCCGAAAACATTCTTGGAGTTTGGTTTTCATCCCACGGAATACAACTGCATTGGGCTTAGCGACTTCAGGGGTCTGCTCGTCGACGGCGACGCAACGACCGTGCGGTTGGCCCGCTCGCTGCTTCCAAAGCGGATCGAAGTGCGCCAGAGCTTCATCGATCTTGACAACATCAAAAACCTCGCCACGCATTTTCCACAGCTTGGAGTGCTTTCCGTCGACGTCGACGGCAACGACTACTGGTTTCTGCAAGCCCTGCTGCCAGTGCGTCCGGCTGTCATTGTCGCGGAGTACAATGCCAGTTTCGGTCTCAACCCAATCACCGTGCCCTATGATCTCGCGTTCGACCGCACGGCCAAGCATGACAGCGGCTGGTATCACGGTGCATCGATCACCGCCCTGACCAAGCTATGCAAGACGCACGACTACAAGCTCGTTGCCGTCTCGGCCGCCGGCGCGAACGCGTTCTTCTTACCTGACGCTTCGGACATACCGGAATTAGAGCCTGCCCAGGCCTATCGAGAGAACGTCCTGCGTAACCGCTGGTCTAGAACTACGGCTAAAGACCAATGGGAGCGCATCAAGCATATGCCTTTTATCGAAGCGCCCTGAGATCGAGACGAGAAATGTAGACTGGACGACCGGCTCGACATGCAGTGCGATACGACGGCACGACCCTCGTTGATGAGCGGCAGCGACAGGCATCACTTCACTAGGTCTGCTGGCCGCACCAATGCATCGGCCGGAACGTCGTATCGAACAATTGACCCGGCCGAGATAATAGCCCGATCGCCGATGGTGACACCCTTCATGATCATGGCGCTATTGCCGATCCAGACGTCATCTCCAATCACAATTGGCGACGATCGGATGCCGGGGTCGACGCGCGGGTGACCTTCCTTGAAGATGGCCTGCATTTGCGCAAACCGCTTCCGAGGGTCCATGGGATGCGAGTTGGTATCGTGGATCGCGACCCCCCATGAAACGTGCACCCGCTTGCCGATCTTGATCCCCACCGGATCAGACGACCAAACCGTTGAGCCGGGTCCAAGGTAGAACCAATCGCCGATCTCGATGCGGCCTGCATGGGCGAAGATTTGCAAATGTCCATCCAAATGGCTGTCGGCACCGATCGAAACCCTCGCTCGGTCGCCGTGGATGTTGAAGATTTCCGCCCCTGCACCGAACCGCGTCCGGGGTCCGAGGATCGCATTCTCCCTGGCAGCGCCGGTGGCGATCCATGACCAGAAGAGACGGCGAAAAGCGAGGACGGTCGAGAAGATACGCATCCACCGGTATCTGCCACAAGCGAGCGAAATTTCCAACTAGATCAAGTGCCAAAGAATCCAACCCGCGATAGCGCGCGCAGCTTATCGGCAACGAAGCTGGCGTATCTCTCCCCGCCGACGCTGTTGAGGTGCAATTCGTCCGACATGTAGAGTGTCGAGGTCAGGTACCCGATACCACTGCCGCCGCCGACGTCGATGAAGCCCATCCCCATCATTTCACAGACCTCGCGTTCCCTCCGCATGAACTGGTCGAGAGTGTTCCCCTGACTGTTTGTCCTGAAAAGCCTATGAGTAGCGTGGCCAGGACCACCGCTGTAAGTACCGAGGCATATGATCTTGGCAATAGGGGCTCGGAGGCGCATGGCCTTGAAGGCATCAACCATGGCCCCGGTGAAGCCGGAAGCAAGGGTTTGATCCCCCAGGTCGCCTAGAACTACGTCGGCCGCTCCGAAATTATTCGGACCCGGCTCTAAAGTGATGATCTCGGCATCTACCGGAATAAGGGCAATCTGGTCGTAGATCTTTTGCGACCCATAGTGCCCATTGGTGGCAATTCCCAGGGACCCACCGCTATAGGCAAGATTTGTCGGAACCATGCCGGTCTTCACGGCCAGCGGTCCCCTATAGAACGCCTGGGCTGTGATGCTCGAACCGAGCAGCGTCCATTTCTTGCCGACAAGCGCTGCCCGACCGTCGTCGGCATCCGCGTCAATCGCGCTCGGATCGAGCGCGCCGACATAGCGGATGGTGTTGGCGGCAACCGGCGGCATTCCAGCAGCCTTGATCCAGGCTGCGGACGAAAAATCGCGCGGCGAATTGAGGATGTTCGCGCCCCCGTTGATGCTCAGGCTAGAGCTTTGGAGACCGAGGCCCGACACGCCGTCGCCGACGTAAGGATGGCCACCGGCGGCCGGGAACACGCGATGCTGGACATTGGCGATGCCGGTGCCGTTCGCAGTGCCGGTCACCCGGCAACGATACCAGTTGGCGCCGATCGCCTGCGTCGAAACGGTGCCGAATGCCGCGCCGCTGCCGGAAGCGGTGCCACCTGCAAGATCGAAGGTGCAGTCGAAGGCGCAGGCCCCGTTGGAAAACAGGTTAAGGCGTGTCCTCTCGGCCTTTTGGGCATACACATCCCAAACGAAGGTCTGACCGATCACCCATGCGATGGCCTGATATACAGACGGGCTGCCCGAACCGGATTGCTCGATGATCTTGTCGGCCGTTAGCCGGCCATTGACCAGCACATCGATGACGTCGACCAGCGCCTGCAACTGCGGCACCACCCTGACTTCCGGGACGGTCGCGGCTGCGGCTGTGCAGTTGGTCTTGGTGAAGACGGCGTTCGTCGGGTCGCTGCTCGGAAACAGATTGGTGGTCGTTGACGGAAGCCGCAGGACGATGTTCCGCACGTAAACGCCGGAGGCGCCATCGCCGGTGAAGGGGAACACGCCGGCCGGCGAAAACCGCGTCTGGACGTTGGCAGCGCCGTTCGCAGTCGGCGTGACTACCGCTCTGCATTCGTACTCGCCACCGCCCAGCGCGATCATAGAGAAGCTGGTGAGTGCCGGGCCGGTACCGGTGCAGGTACCGTCCGACAGATCGAAATTGGCGGTATAGACAGCTGGCCCGTTGGAAAGCAGCTGCAGCAGCCGGCGCTCGGATGCCCTGGCGGTCACGACATGCTCGACTACGACGCCAGTCGAGAATGTATAGGTTCGGAAACAGGTCGGCGCGACGGAACCAGTGCCCTCGGTCAGCTTGATCGTAGTGACCGCAAGCCCTTCTATGCGCGACAGCGCATCGACGTTCGTCACAATGCTGGCCGTCGATGAACGAACTCCTATGTCGGTTGCAACCGGCCCGGCGTCGACTCGGAATAGGCCAAGCAAGCCGGCGCTGACCTCCGTCCAGAAATACTCGCCGACATCGACATTCCTGCCCATTACCGCCACCGCCGCGGCGCCGGCCAGCCCCGCCGACGCCCCGAAGCTGAACGTCGGCGCCACCGTGTAGGAGCCCGGCGCCGTGATCAGTATCTGCGTCAGCGCCCCGCCCGCCACCACGAAGCGGCCGGCCGCGCCCGAACCGGTGCCGCCGGCAAACGCCAGGTCGAACGTGCCATTGGCGCCGCCCGAGCCTGCCGTGATCGCACCGTTGCCGGCGACGCCGAAGCCGATTGCCGCCGCAGTCGTCGGGAAAATGCCTTTGCCGTAGAGCGAAGCGTCGCGTGCGGCCTGGGCGCTGACGACGGCCGCCGCGGCGGCGACGGCATCGGAATTGGTGGCAGCCCGGTCGGCTGTGGTTTGGCCGGCATTCGCGGCGGAAGCGGCGGCACTGGCGGATGCCTGGCCGGCGCTGGCTGCGGCAGCATCCTTCAGGGCCTGGGTTTCATCGCGCAGCGCTTCGACCTCTTCGACCACGTCGGCGATGTCGGGCGGAACGGATGCGGCGATCGTGATGGCATCGGCGCCGACGGCCGGCTCGTCGGCCGTGAATTCGAACACGCGGTCGGCATTGACCGACCCGATCTGGGTGTGAACGGTCGTGCCCTTCTGCAGGGTGCGCGTCGTGCGGGCGTCGGCGGCACGGAACCATTCGCCTGCGCTCGCCGTGTAGATGCCGTTCTGCGTCGGGTCGGCCTGGTCCTTGACCAGCACGCGGTCGCCGATTTCGGCCGGCACGCCGTCGATGGCCTGCAGGCCATGCAGGAGGATGTCGGCCGTGGTTGCGAGGCGCACGGGCTCGCGTTCGCCGGTCAGGAGACGAACGGCGGCAGTTGCAGGTCGGGACATGAGGGCTTGCTCCATAAAAAAAGCCCCGCATGAGCGAGGCTGGAAGGGGGTTCGGTGCTGGCGGTGGGAAATCTAAGCTGCGCGGCCGGACACCGCGTTATCCGGCGCGGCCGGTGTATTCACGGACAATTTTGCGGACAGCGAGCAACGCGGTCCAGGGCTATAGCGATCCGCCAATGAGCCTTCTTGTGCCGCCGATCGCCGCCAGCCCGCAGGCCATGCCGGCGCAGTCGGCGACCCAGTCGAGGATATCCATGTCGCGCGCGATCAGCTGCGCGCCCTGAAGCAGCTCGATCGCCGCGCCGGTAATGGCGAGGAGCACGACCAGCCTCGTCTTGTGTTCCGGCTAGCCGAGGCTTCCGAGCGCCGCCAGCGCAGCGAACGCCGCGGCGTGGTTGAGCTTGTCATGGTGGAAGGTGAAGCCCATGTCCAGCTCCTGCAGGAACCGCACCGGCGAAAGCGCGAGCAGGAGGACAGCGGCCAAGGTAAGCAGAAAAGCGATCCTTGCCATGGTCGCAAAAGAGTCGTAACGGAAGCACATTCTCATCAAGGAACTTGAGACGGCTACCCACATTTCGGCGTTGGCTGGGCTAGCCGGCACATCGACCGGGATTAGATCCGCCACCGGGTCCCCCCGTCGCGCAGCTTCGACCCACTCTTCCATGGCGCCGATATATCCATCCAGCGCCTCGTATGGAGTCTTGGCGTCCTCACAAGTCAGGTATGTCGGAGGCACATCGCCTACGATCACCCATACCCACGGATCCACTTCCGGCCTGCCAGGTACAATCTCGAAAAGGAAAATATATATTATGCCGTCGGCCCATACCCAAGATATTCTCCCTTGATGTCTGAAACCAGTCATAAAACTCAAGATATTTTCGGGCTTCCAGACGTGCAGCATCAAGCTCTTCATCGCCTGTGCTTTTGTCAGCCGACGGCAAGCGGGTGACGCTAGTCAAGTCGGGTTTGACGTCGCTATAATTTCGCTCGACCACTTGTGTTCCCTTTCATTTCTTGCTTGAGCCATCTTCTTCTTGCCCAGCGAGCATAGTCTCCTGCATCGCTATGGTGTTTAATATGATCTGCTCTCGCACGATGCGTGCCCTCGGTCGGCCAGCGCTTTCTCGTGAGACACATCCATATTCAGCGCTGCACAGGCTTGTCGCGAGTGCGCTGCACGGCTCTACCGGAATGGGCTCGCAAAGCTCAACGCTGCTCATGCCAAATGTCGAACGGCTTGATGGTAGCTGAAGGGAGACCTCGTTCATCAAACACATCGAAGACTCGCTCTGATAAGACGAGGTCAAGGTTCTTGGCGATGCCGAAGTCATCGTGACCCGCCTTCCCGCTCACCTTCAGCCACACGAAAGATGGAAGCTCTACCTCGGGCTGCTGTTCGCGAAAATCTTCGGACGTTATGACTTCAACAGGGGCGAATGCCGCTCCGGTGAAGCCGATTTCTGACAATGCGTGCGCGGCCTCTTCCGTCACGAGGAAACATGGAAAGCTTGTTATAAGAACATCACCGATCCATCCCTCCATCTGGTACACAAGCTTGCTCACGATAGGAGGGTGGACACTGGTATCCATGACAGTGCCGTCGCCCAATCCGCCGGCCACATCGGGCAGAATGTCAAAGTATCTCATCAGTCACCTATTGGTAGATAGAACAAATGTCCATACTTCTTGTCGATTTCAGTAACATAGTCAAGGACCTTCTGGCGAGTAGCATGAGGGTTTTTCTTATAGAAATATTCCCACTCGTTCCGAATGACCTTCTGGTGCAAATTTATGTCGAACTCGTTCCGGATTCCACGAAGATTCTCGATTGAATGCAGCTCTTGCTCTGCAAAAAGCCCTATATAGTCGCTTTTGTTGAGACTAGGATTCGCGTCGAAAAAGGTTTTTCGATAGTCCTTGGATGGAGCCCACCCAACCTTCGCCCCGGCATGTTTAACTTTGGACGTATCCCTAGCAAGCATCGCACCTAGTAACGCGGTATCAAAGGCACTATCGGACATTTCACCGGCTCGCGTCTTCCGGCGTGGGATTGGTGGCGAGACCGAGCGCGCAAGCGCTTGCTGGTGCCTAAGGGTTTCGGCATCGACCCCACGAACAAGTGCCTCGCCGCCTTCGACTAGGTCAGTCGGCCGCCTCGAAAATATTGAGAGTTTCTCTACCCAGGGCTTGGCAATCTTCGCCGCGGCGCGTTCCAGGGCCACCACCGCCAACCTATCGCCAGGAATTGCGCCCGCGGCATTGAGCAGTGTTTGGTCGTAGTTGCCTTCCAGCGCTGCATTTCCAGCCTTCTCCAGTGCAAATGACGTCCCCAACGGCGTGAAGTCGGCCACCGAGATGCTGTCTTCGCCAAGCCCATCGGAGCCCACGAGTTTTTGCGCGAGAAGACGCCATAGGCTCCCCCGCTCACTGTCGCCGGCTATCAATCTCCCGAGCCACTCTTGATTCGTCGGTAAGTAGTTGGTGAGTTCCGCGTTTGATACCGATCGTCCTGGCTCGACAGTGTTGGCTAAATCGAGCAGCATCATCGGGTCGACTACAGCTGCCCGGACCGACCTGTCCGCGATGCTGTTGTCCGTTTGGGACGCGCTGGTCTGAAACAGGTGGCTCAGCACCGCTTCGCGCGCGGCTTGATTCGGTAGCGCGGCGAACACATTGCGCAGCTCTGCGGTCTGGTGTTGCGGCTGGGCCTTGAGTCTGCCGACAATGTCCTCAGCGACAGAGTTGGGTAGCGGCTGGGCGGTCTCAAAACCCAACTGTTGCTGGGCGGCGATGGAGCCAATGATCGCCGCCCGATAGTCTCCCGGCTTCGACAGGTTGCTCCAGGCCGCATCAAGGTTCGCGAATGCCTCGCGGACATAGCCGCCCGGATCGGCCTGCCTGGCCTTGAACGTCAGGTCCGCGGCGGCGGCGATAGCGTCATGGCGTGCCTTGTCCACTTCCGGCGTTGAACTATCTGCGGTGGGGTCGGCGTCCTTGACCATGGCCCGCACGGCGTTATTCGACAGGTCGCGCATGCCGTGGAATTGGCGATTAACCTCAACGGTCCTGTTGAACGCCTCGAAGCGCCCGGCGCCTTCGGTAGCGCCATAGAGAGCGACGAATTGTTCCGGCGTTGGGATCGGGCCGGAATAGGTTCCACTGTCCCTGATGTCGGCCGGCGCATTCTGCTCGGCCAGGATAATGTTTGTGCGTTTTTCGACTTGCCGCATCGCGTCGGCGGCTCGGGCCTGCTGGACCAACCCTGGCCGCTCTTCGGGGGCAATGTCGTCCCCAAAGGCCTGCGCCGACCTTTCGTCCGGCGTAAGCTTGCCTACCCGGTCACGGAGCGAAGCCGGTGCGGCAGTTCCATCCGCCGGAGGCCCACTCACAGCCTCGACGGTATCGTCCTTGGTCTTGCCGTCCGTTGCGGCCAACACCGCCCCCAGCATCTCGGCAGCGCGCTTCGGATCCTGGGCGATCATCGCCTGGACGAGCGCCTTTGCCGCGTTGCTGCGCCAGGCGGCCTCGGCCGCTTGCCGGGCCACCGGGCTGCCCATCTTGCCGATCAGTTCGAGCCCGCTCCGCCTGATCGCCTCGAATGTGTCGCTGTCGTCCGGGTCGCCCTGCGCGATGGCGCTTGTGTAGCCGTGCTCGACCTTGGTCCACTCGGCCTGCTCGTAGTTCTGGCGGCGCGCGTGCTGCTGCGCGGCCATGCGCGCCGAGCCGGCCAGCCGCAACGCCTGCTTTTGCGCGAGGAAATTGGCGCGTTCGCCCTCCGGCACTTTCGCCGCCGTGTCGTCGAAGATCTGGTCGAACAGGCCGGGCTTGACGACGCCGTCGCTGCGCGGATCGAGCTGGCCATACATGAAGTCGTGCAGGCCGCCGCCGTCGGCCGGCGCGGTCTGCACCGCCACGGCCTCGGCGTGCGCGATGCGTGCGTTCAGCTCGCGGCCGATAATGTCGGCGTCGAACGCATCCTGCTGCTGCTTCTGCTGCCGGAAGCGTTCGGCCACCGCCGAGAGCTCGTCGCCAAAGCCTTGCATGGCGGCGCCCACCGGCGAGCCGTTGGGATAGGAGGCCACAGTGTCAGTATCGAGCCGGCGCTGGGCAAGCTGGAGCGGGATGGTGGCCATCAGTAGAGGCCTCCGCCCGGCGCCGGCGGGAAGGCGCTTCTGCCGAACGTCACCGCCTTGGCCGGGTCGTAGAGGCCGGCAATGCCCGATACGAGGTTGCCGCCTGCCTTGAAGATCGAGGCGCCCACCGCCTGCCTGCCGGAAAAGCGCGCGATCGCCGCCTGCGTGCCGAGACCGTTCTGGCGCAGCTGCGAGCCGTACTGGATCGCCTTGAGGTCGAGCTGGCCCTGCCTGGCATTGGCGGCCAGCACCTCGGTCGGCGATCCCGCCATGGCGACGCCCGAAGCGCCGGCCTGGGCACGCGCCTGCGCCTGCAGCAGGTCCTGCTTATGGCGCTCCTGGCCCTGCTCGAAGGCCGAGCTTTGAGCGTCGGCCCGCGCCTGCTGTTCATAGGCTTTGGCCTGGTAGTCGGCCATCTGCCTGGACTGCTGGCCTTCCGCCAGCGCGCCGCCGACCGAAAGCGCCGTGCCGATAAGAGCTAGTGTGCACATGGTCAGCCTCGTTCGCCGGCGGGAATGAATTTGCTTTTGATGCCGTCGACGGGCGCGCCGATCGAAGGGCGCCGGTCGAGCACGCCGCCGGGACTGAGGAAGGACAAAAGCAGCCGGTCGGCCTGGATCGCCGGGCGGCTGAGCCGCGTGGGTGCTGTGGCCCGCGGGCCGGCCATGGCTGTGCGCCGGATGGTGGTCAGGTTGACTTTGACCCCGGCGGCGCCGTCGGACACGCCGTTGGCGGCGGTGACGGCGCGGCTCAAGGCATCGGCCGCGAACAGCTCCTGGCGCAGTTGCTCGATCAGCCAGTGGACCGTGCGCCAGCGCTCGCCGAGCGCCTCGGCGTTTGTCCTGACCTCGTCGCCGTGCGGCGGCGTGTCAGCGCAGGGTTCGGCGGGGGGTTCGTCCAGGGGGGCGCCAACGCGGCGCTCGTCCGCGTCCTCGATAGTTTTCTCGATCAGCGCAATTTCAGCGGTGCAGTCGTCCAATGCGGCACGCGCCGCCGTCAAATTGCCGGCGCCGAAGATCGCGTGAAACTTTTCCGTTTCCAGCTCGCCCTTGCGGGCGATCGCATTGTTGAGGTCGGTGTCGAGCAAAGCGATGACGGCGGCAAAATCGGCAGCCGTCCGCGCCCTGCCGAGGTCTTCGGCATGGGGGAGTTGGGTCACGGGTGGTTCCTTCTTGAGGGAGGACATCGCAGCTGCCAATCTCCCCCCTTGTGGGGGAGATGCGCGGCAGGGCAGAGGGGGGCGCGAAGGATCGCGGCGGCTTTAGCTAACTGCGGTCAGGCCAGAATGGATAAGGACGTAATTACGATTGGTCGGCGGGACAGCGCCCCTCTCTGTCCTGCCGGACATCTCCCCCACGAGGGGGGAGATCGGCCGTCGTCAAGAGTTTCGCCAACCTGCAATGCGTCTAAGGCTCGGCGTCGAACACCGGTGTCATCGCCCTGATCGTGCAGGGCGTCGGATTGACGTGGCGGATCTTCACCCGCCCCTGCCCTTCCCAGCTGTCGTCGATCGGCACCTCGACATTGCCGGTGAACAATTTCGCCATGGCACCCGGAGCAACCACGGACGGGATGCGAACCTGCTCCCATCGGCCGCGGATAAACGACTGGACCTGAAGCCCGGCGATGTCGGTTTCCAGCAGCGAAAGAATGAGCTTGGCGACCTTCTTGCGCCGGCCGACGATCGAGCCGTCGCGGCCGCCGACGTCCAGCTCCAGCGTGTTGGCCTCGGACTGGTAGCCGAGCCCGACCTGCCATTTGGCGGCGGTGGCGCCGCCGGGCAGCATCACCTGGCCGGAAGCGACCGTGAGCCCTTTGTAGACCTTGCCGCCGGCCAGCACGTCGACCGCCTGGCCTTCGAGATGATCGAGGCCGGAGACGACATTGACGGCAGCACCCGAATAGGTCAGCCCGCAGTCGACCTCGAAAGCGTCCTCGATTGCCGCATATTCGAACGGCACGGTCTTTATTTCGATATAGCGCCTGGTCACGCCGCCGATCGTGCGCTTGACGATCAGCCACAGGTCGTCATTGCCGTCCTGGCCGGGCGTCACCACGGCGCTTTCGACAACGGCCCAGTTGGATCCTGCGAAGCTTCCGGCGATCTGGTGGATATGCATGCCGCGCACGTCTTGCGACGGCTGGTGCGTGTAGCCGCCGAGTTCGCCATTCCCGAGCGGGAACCAGAGCAGCGGGTCGGGGTCGGTCTGAAAGGCGAGTTCGACGACGCCTTTCTTCGGAATGTGCTCCGATATTTGACCGACGTCGTCGGAGGTGAAGCGGCCGGTGGCGTTTTGTGTCAGCTCGGCGATCGATTTGCGGGAGCGGGTGACATAGAGGAACGACTGCCCCGCATCGACAGGACGCATCGGGGCACAGCCGAAGGTCCGCGACCGGCGGTTCTTGAACGAGGACGGTGTCAGCGCCTCGTCGATGCCAGAGCCGGACAGCGCCCTCACCCCGCCAAGCGTTCCGATGATCAGCGCACCGTCCGATTCCGCCACCCACGTGATGTCATTGGCCTGACCGCCGCCGGCCTGCACGAATTCCAGCGCGTCGGTGTCTTTCTCGCCGGTGGCGAAGTTGTCGAAATCGCCGGTTTGCGAGGCATAGACCGAGAATTTTCGGCTGAACGCCAGGCGCTCCTCGTAAAGCGAACCGCTCTGCACGTACTTGCCGGGCACGAACGTGCCGAGACGCCAGCGGATGATCGGGCTGAGATCGGGCAGAGCATGTCCATACAACTGGACCGTGACCACCGTCATGCTGGTGCGGGCAGTGACCTTGGCCCAGCGCCAGAAGCCATCCGCGCCAAGCAGACGAATGGCGCGGCCGACATCGCTCGTCTGGAAACCAGTGCCGTCATTGATACCGACGGCCGAGGAGGCCGAGAGATCAAACGGCGTTTGCGACGGCGCGTATTCGTGCAGGGCCAGTTCGGCGATAGCGGTTCCGTCGCTGTCGCCGCCCGAAAACAGCAGCTGATAAAATTCGTAGGCAACCGTGTTGTTGAAGCCGTCGAAGAAGCGGGTTTCCGATTTGGACCAGCCGGTCTCTCCGTCCCGGCTGTCGAGCGTCGTCCAGTCGGTGCCGTTGTGCGAGGCCTGGAATTGCCACTGGGTCGGCGAGACAGTGTCTGAGTGATCATTCGTCGCGGTAATCCAGTAGGCGTCGACTGTCTTGGCCTCGCCGCCGCCGAACTGGTAGCGCAGATACCCGCTCGGAAATCCCGCTATGTCCACCCCCTCCTGCTTGTCGCCGTCGAACACCTGCCACACGTCGGATGAGCCGTTGCTGTTGCTGACCGTGCCGCTTGGCAGCGTATTCGAGGCCATGACCGGCATGGCGTTGCCGGTTGCGGCCGGCGTCAACGTCGTGGCGGTGGTGTTGATCTTGTCGTATGGACCGTCGAGAAAGACGAAATCGGCGAGCGTCCAGGTCGTGTGCGCGGTGCGCGTCAGCACCTTGACCGGATAATCCTTGTGGGTGATCCACATCTGGTCTGCCGACTGCACGAATTGCAGGTCGAAGAGATCGGCCTCGAGATAAGGGGCCGCCACCTCGACCGTACCGACGCGGGCGCCATAGGCGTAGACGCGGATGTAAAGATCGCCGAATTCGAGCGCATAGGCCTGATCGGCCGAGAAGATGAACGGGATCAGCCGTGTCGCCTTTGACGAGTCCTTCACCTCCCCGCAAAAATACGTGCCGCCGCGCTTTCTGATGCCGCCATGCGGCAGCGTGACGAAGTTCGTGCATTTGGACAGCGCCGCCCGGTAGAGCTCGAGCGAGGCGCGAGCGTGCAAGCGGGGAGAAATCTCGCCGCGGATGAATGCGTCCTGGACCGGATAGAGCGTGGTCATCGGCCGGCGAACCTGTTGTCGCCGCGTTGGAAAGCCCAGGACATATTGGAAAATCTGCCGCCGCGCTGGATGGCATTGGCCGAGTAGGCGGCATCCAGCGCCCTGTCATAGGCGCTGCGGGCGACGTCGATCATGCCGGACTTGTGGGTCAAGGGATGCGCGATCTTGATGGCGAGCGCCGCAATCAGCACCTCGGTGAACAGCGCGTCCCAGTCGTTGGGGTCGGTCAGGTTGGCGATATAGCGGATGATGCGCGGCCCGGCCTGATCGGAATAGACCAACCCGGCCTCCTGCCGCCATGAGAGCGGCACGCCGTCCGGCTCGCCATTATGGGTCAGCGGCAAGGGCCGCAGGCAGTCGGCGGGAAGTTCATAGGCAAAGTTCAGCGTGCCAGCGCCGCTGCCGGTGTCGAAGCCGGCGACCGAGGCCGCCAGGATAGCGAAGACATAGGCGTGCTTGGTCAATTCGGCCTCGCGGGTCAGGTCGAAGTGCAGATTGAGCAGACGCGCCGCCTTGGCGTCCTGGTCGAGACTGTCGATCGGCGCCTCGTCGAGCACGGCGAGCGCCATGTTGGCGATATCGAGCGGGGTGATGGCCATGGCTCAGGCCTCTGTCTGTGTGGTTGGTCGGGGAAAACGGGGCATGGTGCCTCCACGGCAAAAAGCCGCTTCAAGGCGGCTGGGGATTCTTTGTGATTGTTGCTTGGGCAGAACGTTGCACGTCTCGTGCATGGAGCCGTCACGATGCCAGCCGCCCGTCAGGGAATGGGTGGCACGTGCTGCGTGATCCGTCTTTTTCCATTCGAGCGAGGAAGACGGCAATGCTTCGGTTGTTGCAGTTTCACGACACCGCCGCGCAATGCGGCGATGTCTTGCCTGGATTGTGTCAGCCGATGCGTGCGCCGGTCGAGATCCCTGTTTCGGCTGACTTGGCAAAGACGCTTGCTTTCACCCTTCCGGCACCTCCCGCCAGAGCCAAGCCCTTGTCCAGGGCATCTTGAAGACTTGGTGTGTAGTAGGCGGTGTCCTCCAGACCGCTGAAGAAGTTTATGCGATGAACTTCCCCCTTCTTGCTCATGACAATGCCCGCTTTTCGGAGCACTTCCTGAACTGTTTTGTACTTCACGTTCATAGTTACCTCCCTTGCTCAGACAAGGCAGCATCGCCCTTTCTTGTAACTGTTTGGTGCCGTCGATTGGCCAAACGAGCAACATGAACGTTGTGGCGAACCGCAAAATTCGCATCACTCCGGCGCGGCGCAGCGGGTGAACTTGGGATTCGCCACACCGGCCGACCTGGTGTCCAGAAGGGGCGGGACGTCTGATGCCCGCCCCTTCCGGCCGGATCAGGCCTCCATCGTCTTCAGCGCGATGAACGTCATGTGCTTGACGCTCGACGCCGTGCGGTCCCAGTTTGCTGCCAGTGCCAGCTCGGCATCGGTGGCGAATTCGCCGGCCGAGGACGCGTCGAGGAAGCGGGTGCCCGGCACATGCGGCACGAAATGCCGGCGGCCGACCATTTCGGTGACGCCGCCGCCATGGCCCTGCCGCGGCTTGCGGTCGAACTCGAGCGGGCCGCCTTCGGTGTTGACCGGCAGCTCGTTCCACAGGATCGCCTTGTCCTTGAACATGAAGGCGGTGTAGACGCCGCCGGCGACCGGAATATCGTCATCGACGACGGCCCTGAGCCCCATGTAATAGGGGATCAGCGGCCCGCCCTGCTCGGACGACGGCACATAGTCGATGAGGTCGGCGAGCTTCAGCGCCTTCATCTGTTTCGAATGCATCCAGATCGTCTTGAACTTGTCGGCGCGGTCGCCCATCAGATAGGCGGCCTCGATGATGTCGGTGTCGACGATGGAAGCACCGGTAACGCGCACCAGATCGCTGCCGTCATTGGCGATGTTGTCGGCCAGCACGCCTTTCAGGATGCCGAGCAGCGTCAGCTTGTTGGCGCGCTGCCAGTAGTCGGTCTGGCGACGCACGATGAGCTTCTGCGGATCGTCGCCGGCAAGGATCGAAGTCAGGTCCGGGATGCCCCAGGCCTGCGCACGCACATTGCGGGCCGCGACTTCGCGGCGCGCACCGATCTTCTTCATCTCGATCGAGTCGGCCGGGTCGTCATTGACCGGCTCCGAGGGATCGTTGCCGAGATCCTTCCAGCCGGGCATGTCGACGGAACGCCCGCCCATGGAGAGCTTCGAGGCGATGGCCGGGTCGGAAAACAGGATCCCGGCCTGGTAGATGTCGAGCGACTGGACATGCTCTTCGAACGAGTATTGCGCATAGACGGACGGAACGATCGCGTCCGCGATGCGGGTATAGGCGTCTGCCATTTTTGTCTTCCTTCAGGTTTGTGGAGATTGGCGGACCATGATCCAGAAAAGTGGAAACCGATTTTCGGAAAAGATCATGATCCAATTTCAGAGAGGGTTGTTGGGCATCCATAGATCGGGGTTTTCGCCGGCCTCGCGTGCCAGCCGCCGGGCACGGGCGGGGTCGCTTTTGACCAGCGCCGAGATGCCGGTCAGGTTGCGCTCGCCGGCAGCATTGCGCTTGAAGGGATTGCCTCCACTCAAGGCCGCGCCGCCGTCGATCGTGTCTTCGCGGAACATCGCCTCGCCGATGGCGTGGAACGCCTTGGCGATCTGCGGGTCGGTCAAGGCGCCATCCGGCAGAAGGATGCCCTTCGCCTTATAGGCATTGACCAGGCCGAGCTTCTTCATCGCCCTGTTGGCGACCTCGAGCTTCTGGCGAAAGCCATCGCTGCCGGTCGGTCCCCAATCCCGCACAAGGTCGTCGTGGGTCGTCTCGACCGAGCGGGCAACGGCGATTTGCTGTGCCTTGGCCTGCTCGGCCATGTAGCCGACGAAGCGGTCGTGATAGGCCTGCGCGACCTTCGGGGTAGCACCTGCCTCGACTGCCCAGGCCTTGGACGCATTGGCGAGCTCGTCCGAATAGGCGAAGTTTTCGGGGAGCCCGTCGGGGCGCCGGTACTCGACCTTCTCGGGCGAGGTCAGCGGACGCATCGCCTCGGGCAGCCGGGCATGGAACCTGTCCCAGTCTTCCGCGGCTGCATCGGCTGCCGGAACGCGCAGGCTCTCGCCCTGCTGCCGCTCCAGCTCCGCATAGGAGGTGAAAACCCGATCGAGGCTTTCAGGCTTGGTCCAGCCCTTGGTTTCAGCGAGCTTGCGGTTGCCTTCGGAAAGACCGTCAAACCAGCTTGTGGCCGCAGGCAGGGCGGACCCGTTGTCCCCGTTGGCCGGTGGCCGTGCAAGGTTGCCCGCCGGTGGCGCCGCCACCACGGACCCGGCGTCTGCCAGATCTGTCATGAAAAGATTCCTTATGTTGAGGTTTAGAGAGAGCCAGCGGCGAAGCTGCCAATCTCCCCCCTCGTGGGGGAGATGTCCGGCAGGACAGAGGGGGGCGCGAAGGAACGCGAGGATCCGGTGCACTTCGTCACCAACGCCCCGGGAAAGATTGCAAGCACGAATCAGCTGGATAAGCCGGCGGGACAGCGCCCCCCTCTGCCCTGCCGGGCATCTCCCCCACGCGGGGGGAGATTGGCCGTCACTTCCGCTTTCGCCAATCACCCATATCTGGAGGGAACCTAGATATTGTCGCCCCAGTTCTCCCAGAGCAGCGTGATAGTGCCGGTGACGGCAACCGTGCCGTCAGCGTCGATATCCGTGCCGGTGGCAAACGCCAGGTTGAGATAGAGGTCGACCGGCGTCACGGTGCCGTCGAGCGTAGCGGCTGCGGCAACATCGGCAATCGATGCGCTCGACAGCGCGGCACCCGCGCCATCCAGCGTACGGCCGGTCGCGCCCAGCACATTGACCATGGTGCCGGC
This sequence comes from Mesorhizobium sp. M0778, assembly GCF_040320105.1. Lineage (NCBI taxonomy): Bacteria > Pseudomonadati > Pseudomonadota > Alphaproteobacteria > Hyphomicrobiales > Phyllobacteriaceae > Mesorhizobium > Mesorhizobium sp. M0778. The sequence goes on from NZ_JAMYPA010000025.1 coordinate 73,636, forward strand.
GAGCGCAGCACTCGACGCCGCCGTCGAGCCGAGCGACCAGGTTAGCGCGGCATTGTCGTTGATGGTCGACGCGCGGGTAGTCAGCACCGCGAACTGCAATCTCGCCGTGCCGCCCTTGATACGGATCTTGCCATCGATGAAATCGAACAGCTTCTGACTGGCATAGGCCAGTGCATCGGTGACCGGCACCGGCATGGCATTGAAGGAGAAGACGGTGCGGTAGGCGCCGCCCTGCCCGGTCGTCCTGGCGGTAAGCCCCGCCTTGGGCGGGGCAAGGCCGGCTTCTCTGGCGGCGGCACGCGAAAGCGTCCGGGGAAGACCTCGGGTCATCTGGTATCTCCATTTTTTGGGGATTTGAGGAAGGTTCAACTGGACCGCGGCACGTAATCTGCCGCAAATCTCATGGACATTTAGGCCTTCTGTGTGTATCTATACACAACATGAAGAGCGCCGATGTCATTCATAGGCTGCTGGCGGATGGCTGGTACGAAGTGGCTCGAAAAGGAAGTCACGCCCAGTTCAAGCACAAAGCCAAGCCGGGCCGCGTGACAGTTCCGCATCCCAAGCGCGACATCCCGATCGGCACTCTGAAGAGCATTGAAAAACAATCCGGCTTGAAGCTGAGGTAGAGAAATGCGGAACTACATCGGACTGATCCACAAGCAAGCGGACAGCGACTTCGGCGTCTCCTTCCCCGATTTTCCGGGCCTGGTGACAGCAGGCGTCAATCTGGATGATGCCCGCGCCATGGCCGAGGAAGCACTGGCCTTTCATGTCGAGGGGCTGGTCGAGGATGGCGAAGCAATTCCCGAGCCGTCGTCCCTGGAGGAAGTGATGTCGGACAAGGACAATCTGAGCGGTGTCGCCATCCTGGTTCCCTTGAAAGCCGAAGCGGCGAAAGTCGTGCGCGTCAATGTCACCATTCCGGAAGATATCCTCGATCAGATCGATCGATATGCAGAGCGCCACGGCTACAGCCGATCCGGATTTCTGACCGCTGCGGCAAAAAAGGTGATGCAGATCGAGGCAGCGTAGCCCCTCGAAGGTCGATTTGAGATGAAGCTCCGTCGTCTTGTTCGGTTACATTTCTTTCCGAAACCGAGCTGTCAGACTAAAACAACCATGTCTTATTTCGTGAGGCTCAGTGCCTATGTTCCGCCGCAAATGCCACCGCACTTGGCAAAATCAGCCAGCGTATTAGTTCATAGGCTTCAAGGGAGTACCAGATGATGACCATGTACAAAGCCATTGCCGCCATGCTTGTGACTGCCGCATTGGCAGGCTGCGCGCAGACCGAAGCACAGCAGAGAACCAGCACCGGTGCGCTGCTCGGTGCCGGCGCCGGCGCTCTCGCCGGCCAGGCGATCGGCGGCAACACCAAGAGCACGGTCATCGGCGCGGGCGCCGGCGCCCTTCTGGGTGCCGTGGTTGGCAACGCCACCACGCCGCAGCCGCGCGGCGAACAGCTTTGCCGTTATCAGGATCGCAACAGCGGCCGCATCTACACCGCCCCCTGTGACGACCGCTATTATAACGGCGATTATTGAGCGTGCCCCCTTCTCCCCGTTCTGCGGGGAGAAGGTCCCGGCAGGGGGATGAGGGGCAGCGCAAACTTCTGAAATGCCGGCACCGCCCCTCACCTGCCTGCCGGCATCCTCTCCCCGTAAAACGGGGAGAGGGAAGCAGCTTCAGCCTCGGCGCATCCTTTTCCCTGATTTGGTCCTTCCGCTGATTAGAGGTCAGCGCTATCTTCCCTACCAAGGGGGACGAGCGATGCGGGCTATTGCAACTTCGAGGCCGGTGATCCTCCGCCTCGTAATCCTTTTGCTGGCTTGCTTGTTTGCGATGGAGCCGGCAAACTCGAAAGACGGCGACGTCTTCTTATGTACGGTGAGCGACTTCCGCACGTGGTCCGACATACCGTCATCTGGTAGCCCGGAATTCGTCGCAAATAACAAGGCCAGGAAATTCGATATCCAAGAATTTGCCGATCACTTCATTGTAACCAGCAAATCGAGCACGTTCAAACCATCCTCAACGAAATACGATATCTTCCAACGAAGCGTGTATCAGGTCGCTGCATTTGATAGCACGACATTCATGCTCGACACGTTCGTTATGAGGACAGCAGATGTTGAAGGTCCTCCGACCAAGGCGCGGGTCACGCTGCAAACTCCAACATATCTGAACACGTGGTATTTGGACTGCGCCTTGCAGAATTGATGCACCGCAGAACCGATGGCTATTCGCGTTCAGATATCCTGTAGCCCCAAACCCTACCTCCCCTCCGCCCTCGCCGCCTTCTCCAGTGCCGCCAGTTGCGCTTCGTCCAGCGTCAGGAACCCCATGATGTGCTGCACCACCTCGGCGCGGGCGTTGCTCAGCGCGCTGTGCAGCTCGAAGCCGTTCGGAGTTTTCGTCTTGGCCAGCCACTCGCCATAGGACGAGCGGCGGTAATAGCCGGTCGCAGCCGTGAGGTCGGCCAGCACCATCTCGCCGTCCTGGCCTGAGAACACCCTGAGATAGGCCTTGGCCAGCGCATCTTGCGCCTTGGCCGGGCCGCCGGCCTGGCTGGAATGGGCGAAGCGTTTGCCACTCATACGCCCTGCCCGCCCGAAGCATCTTGCACACCCTGCGGCATTAGCTCGCCGAGTCCATCCAGCAGGCCGCTATCGCGCGCCTGTACGGCCGCCGGCACCGCATCCCTGGCGACCTTGCCGGCGGCGGCGACCGCCGCCATGCCGGCCTGTTCCTGCTGGGCCTTGGCACGAGCATCGCGAATACCGGCCACCTCGTCCTGGCGGCGAAAGATGCGCTGCGGGCTGCGGCCCGCGCCCTGCACGATCTTCAGTGCTTCATCGCCGTCGATATTGTCCATGATGCCGGGATCGAATTGCGCCATCTGCATGGCCGTCGTCACCACCTGGATGGTGTCGCGGGCTTCGGCCGAGCGGCGCAGCACGTCGAGCGGGCCGGTGAAGGTCGGCCGCAGCGCCTTGCCGGCGAGGCTCGCCGGCGGCAGGAAGCGGCTGTCTTCCTCGTAAAGTCCCTTGTCTTCCAGAATACCCAGCTCGCGGTCGAGATTGTTGGCAAAGCCGGCCTGGATGATCGAGCCGGACGGCCCGAGCAGCGCGCCCTTCTCCTCCTGCCGGATCAAGGCCTCGGTCGCCGTCATCTGCGGGTTCTGCACCAGCGTCTGGAACAGGTTGACGAACATCATGTCCCGGATCTCCTCGGCCCGGCTGTCGGCATAATTGAACGCATAGGTCGGGTTCTGGCCGGTGGCGATGGGCGCGATCAGTGGCCGGCCGGCATCGTCGATCAGGCCCGGATAATTCTCGCCGGGATTGAGCACCGGCACATAGTCGAGCCGCGCCTTGGACGCGGTCGCCGGATCGGTGATCTGCTGCAGGGCGCGCAGGCCGGAGCGCCGCACGGCGTTCTCCTCGCGCACCGTCGTCAGCGCCTCGATGGTCGGCGAGATGCCGTAGGGATCGCCCTCGTAGCGGCGCCAGTTGAAGCACGATACCGGGAACGAGCGAAAACCGCTTTCCCTGACGATCACCTCCTCGTCCTCGATGACGTGATAGGAAGCGAACGCCGTATCGAGATACTGATAGGTGCCGCTCAGACTGTACATTTTGCGCTCGTCGCGCGGCTGGATGCACTGGATCAGCGAGATCTTCGTCTCGCATTTCGAGGGGTCGTCGACCAGAACCTTGATCCGCACCGGCAGCTTTTCATAGCCGAGCAGTTGCGCCGCCTGCCGCGCCGTGCGCTCGTAGCGGCGGTGGAAAATATCGACCTGGCCCCAGCGGTTGCGCGAGAGATAGCCCTCGACCACGGGGATCGAGGCATAGCGGATCAGCGTGCCGCCAAAACCCTCCTCGGCGTAGAGATAGGCTGGGCCGTAGCGCACGACATTGCGCAGGCATGCCTGTGTTGCCGGCACGAAGTTCGAATTGGCGGAGTAGCGCAGCGAAAACAGGAAATCGCGCAGCGCTTCCGTCCATTCCTTTTCCTCGTCGGTTTCCTCGTCGTTGATTGCCGCGGTCGACAGCCCATGCCATTTCTCTGACTGCGGGATGATCAGGCTTTCCAGCCCGGCGGCCAGCCGGTTGGCGGCCGAGTTGATGGTGTTGGCGTAGACGCGCGCACCGCGCCGCTCCTGCCGTTCGGCCTGCGAATCCGTGCCGGCCTGGCGGCGGCCGCTCCACATATCGGGCGCATCGGGGTCGCAGAATTCGGACACCGCCTCCCAGACATGCTCGTACTGGCTGCGTTCGCTCTCCAGTTCTGCCTGTCGCGACAGAATATCGCGAGCACGGGAATCGCTCATGGTCAGCCTCGCTTGATGGATTTGATTGAAAAGAAGCGGCGGGACGCCGAAGCTGCCGACCTCCCCCTTGTGGGGGAGATGTCCGGCAGGACAGAGGGGGGCGCGAAGGATCGCAAGCCTGCGTTTTTTATGTTTTTCCGACCGGATTCGCCCAACCGGAATTCGCCTAACGTCGCGTTACAAATGATCCACAAGCCGGCGGGACAGCGCCCCCCTCTGCCCTGCCGGGCATCTCCCCCACGAGGGCAGGGCTATCGCATATGAGTGATGGCATTGATGAGATAGTCGTCGTTCCAGGCGCATTTCTTGATGCGATGGCTGATGGGAACTTTGGCAGCATCGGCGG